>JAIRTV010000404.1 GCA_031254675.1 Planctomycetaceae bacterium
GAAAAAGGAAATCAATTCTGGGAACGCTTATGGTCCATACTACAAACCTGCTCTCAACAATCCACAAATATAATGCAATTCCTAAAAGATCGCATTAACGTTCGCGCACATACATAAAATAACGTGAACGGTTACAAAAAATTAGCAAAACGATACTTGTCCGAAAAATCGATAATCTTGTACGATGTCTCATCAAACTATGTTGAAGGTGAATGTCACCCACTTACGAAGTTCAGTCATAACCGCAACGGAAAAAACGGTAAAAAAATTATCGTCTATGGTTTGCTCACTAGTTGTGGTTGGTACGATTATTTACCTCAACAATAGTGGTTTTGGTGAAAATTGATTGTTTAGCAAAATTGGCATATTCGGTATTGGGTAAAATATGTAAAATAGACAAAAAATGTTTCAAATATTCCCTCAAAAATCGAAATGCTTAACTTCAAACCGCTGCCGTGAACGCTTACTTTTGGTGTTATTGGCTATGAAGACGCCACCAAACCGTATATGAGTGGCGGTGTAGGAAAATTGAATCGGTTACATGAAATTCCTGTTGAAACGCTTTTGAAGTATTGCGGGTATGATTCTTTTTACACATGGCGATTGTTTGTGAAACAAATGAAACAATTAGGACAAATTCCGTATTGGAAATAAAAAAAATAATAAATTTTAGTCAAAATATTGATTTATTTATTTTTTGTGGTAAAATAAATTTATGAAAAGAAAATAAAACTTTTCAATTGTTTTCCACAGTCCTAAACATTCTTAAACAATCGAAAAAACATGGCGAAGCATATTTTCATTGAGCCGATTATGGTGCAAAAAGAAACGGAAAAAGCAATTTTACTTGAAGGTGATTTTTGGTTGCCGAAATCTCAAGTTATTTTAGGGAGTGGTTATGTTCTTGCGGTTGCTGCTTGGTTGTATCATAAAAATAAAGATTGTTTTGCATGGTCGCCTTTCAAAACGGTTGAAGAGTCGGAGCAATGGCTGCAACATGAGATAGGGATTGAGAAAATGATGGAAGACGATCCAACATTACACCGTTGCCGACAATGCGGGTGTTTATTCCATATTCCAGAAGATCAATTTTATAGTCTATGTGAAAACTGTGATGTGAATCGCAGTGTTTCGTTGCAGAAAATGGCAAGTTATGGAGCTGGGACAATGACGAAACAAGAATTGAAGAATGCTTCTATTCGTGATATTGTCCATAATCCGTAATGTACTTAAATCATCACTATAACATATAAAGGAGGTTCACAATGACGTATATTAGCAATTCTTCATCTGTTTTAATTGAGCCGTGTCGAATTTCTAATGAAACGACAAAAGCGGTACAGATATTAGGACAAGTGTGGCTGCCGAAATCGCAAACGGTTATTAAAGACAATTGTGTTTTTGGCATATCGAAATGGTTATTGGATAAATATTCACATTACGTGGAACAGTCCAAGTATAAAACAATTGAAGAGTTGGAGTTTCACGAAATGATGGCGGCGAAAATGAAAACGGATATGACATTACGGCGTTGTTTACAATGTGGTTGTTATTTCCACGAATCACCGGAGGAATTCCATAATTTTTGTACGGATTGCAGAAATTTTTAATTGTTTCCTTAACCTAAGATAAAATTATGAAAGCATGGACGTTTTTTATATTTGTTATGTGGTTGCTATTTATGTACCTTGTTTTGTTTACGGGCTGCCGGTCGGGTTATGCTACACTCCAAGTGGAGTACGCAGTTCCAAAAGAATACGGAACCGGAAAAATTGCGATACAGAGTACAGTTCGTTTGTGATTCCATTACTTTTACAAAAAAGGGATTTTAGATGATACCTGATGTAAATGAATTAGACACGTCAATTGTTGATGCGATTGTTGCTGATTTGGAAGGCTTTGAAAGAAATTTTGAAACACCGATCAATCCAAAGTCTTCAAAATGGCAATGGTTGTTAGATGCGATTAAAACTTTTAATGAAAGGATTGAACCATGAGTATTGTTAGTTTTTTGAAATACAACTATTCAAATTATTCGCAATTTAGTGATTTTTTGCAACATCCGTCAGCCGAAGAATTCGTTCGAGAATATCGAGAGTTTCTTGGTTTGTCAGATAGCGACGAAACAGTTAATGATTTGCGTGAACAGATTCAGGATTTGAAAGAAGAATTGGAAGAAAAGAAAGACGAGTATAATGATGCAAAAAGAACAATTGATATACTTCGCGATAAAATTAAAGAACTTGAAACGAATCAATCGGATGAGTGTACAGAAATCGACCGTTTGGTTATGACAATTAAGATGCTGAAACCGTCTTATGTTAAATCGTATAAAAGTGAAGCGAATGATGCTTTGAGTCCGGACGAGATTGAAGAGATTATTTATCGTATTCAACGAAAGTCTATTGAAACCGAACTCAAAGAAATTAAAGAGATTATTCAAAACTATTCGCAAAACGAAGATTTGATGAAGAGTCTTAAAGATGATCTTGATGATTTATTGAAACGATGCCCTTACAGTGATTTGCAATATAAGATTAAAATGGTGTATAAATCGCATTTTGAGTAACGGGATAAATTTATTCTATTTTAATCGGATATTATTACATGGAAGTCGAATCTTTTAATTCTGACATTGAACGCCGTATTTTGATAGGTATGATTACTGATGATGTTGTTGCGTCATCAGTATCTGCTTCTTTGGGAGCGTCGAATCATTTTAACCTATTCCGCACAAAAATAGCGAATCAGATTGGAAAATGGGTTATTGTACATCATAATAAATATGGAGTTGCGCCGCGGGGATCAATTTTATCGCAGTTTCAATTGTACCAAGATAAAAATCCCAATCATGAATTGTCGCAACAGATAAATGATTTATTAGTATCGCTTGATGTTGAGTCGGAACATGACCCGCTCCAAAACCGTGATTATCTTATTGACCAAGCCAGTCGTTATTTTACGGAGGTTCGTCTTGAAAAGATTGCGGATAAAATTAAAGCCGGAATTCAGAACGGTAAATTAGAAGATAGTTTAGACGCAATCAATTCATTCCAACGTATTGAACTTGGTGCGGATTTGGGGATTGATCCAATTCGTAACGAATCGGCGATTCGACAAGCCTTTGAATCGACATCAGAGCAGCTCATTCATTTTAATGGGCGGGGGGAGGATGACACGGCTCAATTTTTTGGCGATGCGTTATGTCGTGATAGTTTGATTGGATTTCTCGCTTCGGAAAAAGCGGGAAAAAGTATGTGGCTCCTTGATTTAGCGTGGCGTGCGGTACAAGAAAAGCGTAAAGTTGCCTTTTTTGAGGTTGGTGATATGAGTCAGAATCAAGTAATGATTCGGTTGATGTTACGAATTACAGGGATTCCGAAAAAGACTGGAGTTTTTAAAATTCCTAATAGATTGCGTGTTGACGCAAAATACAATATTGAAGTGGACTATGATGAAATACCTATTCGAGAAGCGATAACCGCAGACGATGCTGTTAAGAAGTGCCGGCAACTTATGAAAAAATACGGT
>JAIRTV010000479.1 GCA_031254675.1 Planctomycetaceae bacterium
AGAGAAAAGGTTTATTGAGAGTGCGAAAAAGAGGAATGGCACGAATGAACGTGTCGGCGTAACAGCGAGAACCTTCGACAACATCGGATTGACAATAACGGGGAAAAGTGCTATTCTGAATATCGGCAGTCACGGAAAATCTTCTTTGTGAACGCTTGGTTTTATTTTGTTGTGTTACTCGCGGATATTTTATTAAGGATACCAATTTCGGAGTTCCAATTTAGCCGGATGTTGCCGAACACCGGAGAAAGAATTTTATTGTTCCGTGTCTGAACTCGTTTTTGCTCAAGGTTATACATTGACACAACTATTTGTGATTCTTTTCTGTGCTTGGGGAATCACTACTTTTTTCTATTGGCGAACTTTCAACACGCTGACCTTTAGCCGGTTCATGGCGTTATTGTTATTACGTTACGTTTCTATTGCCGCTGTAATTCTGCTTCTCTTTCGCCCCATGCTGCAATACCAAAAAGAACAAGTCCAACGAAAATCAATTGTCTTTGCGGTGGACACTTCCGCATCAATGGGAATTTCCGACGGCGCCGGCAATACAACCGTCAATCAGGAAAACCAAATGCATTTGCAAATCCGTGTTGATCAGGTCAAAGACAAAATCAAAACATGGGCAACAAAACTCGAAAAAGATTTTTCGCTCCATCTTCTCGAATTTTCCGATCAAGCAGTCAAATTACCGGAACTGGTATTGGCGCAAACTCTCAAAGCCGAAGGAACGTCAACTTCGCTTTCCGCCGGAATAAATAGCACAAATTCTCTCATGGACGGCAAAAAAAAGATTCCAACAAAAGAAATCGAAGCCTTATTTCTTTTTTCGGACGGTCAAAACAATACCGCACGGAATCCGGTTTTGGATGTACAAAAACTCGGAATCCCAATTTATTCTATTGGAGTTGGAACAGGTTTGAAAAGCAGTTCTTCGTTTAAAGACGTGCAAACAAGCGATATTCGTGTTCCGGAGCGGCTGACTTATAACAATAAAGCTCGTATTACTGCCGGAATTGATGCGGTCGGACTCGAAGGGCGAACCGTTAAAGTTATTCTCGAAGAAGATACAACCTTTGCCTCCGAACCGGCACGCGGTAAAAAAAACGAAACACCCAAAATAACCGAACCGGTAAATCCTCCCGATTCCGCAACAGTAAAAACTCGCCGCAAAATCGGTGAACAAGAATTAATGTTGGATGCTATTGATGGACCGCAAGATGTGGTGTTTGAGTTCAAACCGGAAAAAGTAGGACGGACATTGTACATTGTAAAAACAGAACCACTCGGAGATGAAGCAATCAAAGAAAATAACGAACGTCAAACAGCAGCGTTGGTTGTTGAACCAGGGATGCGTGTTTTTTATCTCGAAGGAACACTGCGACCCGAATACGGAGCAATTTCACAACGTTATCTTGCTAAAGACCCTGATATAGAATTTTGTGCAATGGTTCAAATTAAACCCAATATTTTTGAACAGCAAACAAATATCGACGGTTTCAAATTAAAAGGATTGCCGACTGATCAGGAAACAATTGATTCCTTTGATGTGTTTATTATTGGCGATATTGACAGTTCGTATTTTAAAACGGAAATTCAGGAGATGTTTGTCAAACGGATTCGCAGTGGAGCGGGTTTGGTTATGCTTGGTGGTTATCATTCGCTTGGTCCTGGTGGTTACGGTGGAACACCGATTGGCAAGGTATTACCGGTGGTGGTGGGCAACCGAGAAATCGGACAATTTTCCGAAGAGTTTTTACCAAAACTAACACCAGACGGTGTTGCCAGTAACATTTTTGCAAATATCTCTGACTTTTTCCCGTCAACACTTGGTACGGCAAGCAAAGACGGGTTGCCGATGTTGACGGGTTGTACACGTATTCAAACGTCGAATCCGGCAGCAACAATTTTCGCAACATGTCCGGCGATTCGAGTTCCGAGTCCCGGCGGTGGTGAGGTGGAGATGCCGGTCTTGGCTGCTCAACCCGTTGATCAGGGACGCACGGTTGTTTTTACCGGCGACACAACACGACGTTGGCAACAAGGACCACGCGCCATGAATCAAGATACTCCGTTCATGCAATTTTGGGGACAATTAATTCGTTATGTCGCCGGTCGCGAAGGCGCGGTTGTTCGCGAAGCGGGAGTTTCGGCATCAATTGACAAAGCGTATTACGAAC
This sequence comes from Planctomycetaceae bacterium, assembly GCA_031254675.1. GTDB lineage: Bacteria > Planctomycetota > Planctomycetia > Pirellulales > Thermoguttaceae > WRKP01. The sequence goes on from JAIRTV010000479.1 coordinate 2,181, forward strand.
CCGAAGAAACCATAACTATTTCCGCAACAGTAAAAAATGCCGACGGTGAAGGTACGGAAAAAGCGTCTGTTTCCGGTACGGTTCTCCGTGCCGACGGCAAAACCGATGAAATTAAACTCGCAAGTGTTCAGGGGACACCGGGAAAATATACCGGAATTTACGAACCGAAAACAATCGGACAACAAGAAATTAAAGTTACGGCAAAAATGGACGGTCTCACTCTGAATGCGCCCGAAAAAATGATCTTTGATGTGGGACGCCCCAATATGGAATTTGATCGGCTTGATTTGAACGAAGAATTAATGACCCAAATTGCGGATGCTTCCGGCGGACGTTATTCTCATATCACAACCGCCGACTTTTTAATTGATCAACTGAACCGCGATGTAACAAAACGGAAAGTTATTGAACAAATTTCTTTAGCGCCGCCGTTGTCGTTTTGGGCAATTTTTGTCGTTTTACTAACCATCGAATGGGTCTTGCGACGGCGTTATCACTTGAGATAAACGAAACGGTCAACTGTAAATATTGGTTGTGTCGATGTTGATGGTTTTAGAAAATAATATTCAAGGAAAATAAATATTTTAATACGAGAATATTAATTTGTTTTTATGAAAGGAGCAAACCGCAAAGCATTCCGAATGTTGCCTAACTTGTTAGCGTGTTGTTCCTGTCTAAGAGCGATATATCTGTTGCCGTTTCTCGGCGTTACGTTGTTCCACTTTTGCAATAAGCAGATTATTTGTTTGGGCGTTTTAAATAAAAGTTCCACTGAAATATGACCGTGTTCAAATATTCTACTGACACTCGCCAAAATTTTCTAAAAAGTAAAAAATGCCGCTTGACATTTTATTCCATTTAACATAAACTATAAAACTTAGTCAATTGTGATTCCTATTTTTTTGCTGAGTTGTTTTTTGGCGAATGTTTCGCAATTAATTTGATAAAACCTTATAAAACAAGGAGAATAACGATGGAAAATTTAATGAAATGTTTGATCGGAATTTTGTCAATGTTTTTGGCAAAATGTCAAATGTTAAACTTGGCAAACTGCACAAGCCAGGGGGGGGGGGGCTGTCTGGAGTGGAGAATTGAGAACGGATAGTGGAGAGTGGTCGGTTTTTCGGCGTTTTTCTACAAAATTCTCAACTCTTTCGCATGCTTTGCGATTCGGTTTTACGTTGGTCGAACTTCTTGTGGTGATTACGATTATTGGCGTGCTAAT
>JAIRTV010000538.1 GCA_031254675.1 Planctomycetaceae bacterium
AAATTTTCCATTGTCATTCTCCTTTATTTACAAGGTTTTACCAAGATAATTGCGAAACGTTTGCCGAAAGACAACACAGCAAAAAATACGCAACACAATCAACTAAGTTTCATAGTTTATGTTAACTGAAATAAAATGTCAAGAGGAACTTTTAACTTTAAAAAAAATTTTTGGTAATTATTTATAATCTATTCAGTGGGGAATGTGTCGTAAGTTTTCATTTTTTTCGTGTATTCTGTGTTCAATTTTATTCCTTGAGAAAAGGATTGTTTAAATTGTGTGTGTTTCGTCCTATTAAGTTAAAAGAAAAAGAAAATGTCTGTCCGAACACTCTATTTACGCAAATTAACGACCAATCTGTGGACGCTAGGAATTTTTTTTAATTTTGGTATTGACAGGTTTGGCGATTCGTGTATGATACTGATTACTTCGATGAAATATCGAAGTGTTATTGCTTGTTGCCGCTTCGTGGTGTTTGAAGACTCTTTTGATGTCTCTGCTGTTCAATACAGATTTTGCATGTTTGCCGGATGCCAAGATGCAATTTTCATTCGAAAAACACGAAGTTTTAGGTAATTTATTGACTCTCCTGGTGTCTTTTTGATTTTGTATGTTCTTCACAATCAAAAAATACCTTAGTCATTAGGATGGACTTTCGAAAAACGCCTTTGGAATATTGATACCACAAAATTTTATGTCAATATAAAAATAGAAAAAGGTTGTTGGGTCATTGTTGACCTCGTACTTTAAACGTAAACAATTTCATCAATCAGCGTAACACAGCAGAATCAATATGTTGTTGTTACATTTAACGTGAAGTGTTAATGCCTTACGAACGACGGTATAACCGGATGTTAGTCTTTCGTCAATTGTTTTTCAGAATGTTGTTCCAATTCCCCACAGGATTTTGGAGTTTCATTGTTATATTGTGTTGCCGCCGAGCGATGTTCTTCAATTCTCTTTGCGGTATTCTTTCGCCAATCACCAACCAGGTGTCTTTACATGCCAAGAAATCACTCTAACGGAAACCGCCATAGCGGTCGAAACAATCGAAATGGAGGAGGAGGCGGTCGCCCGCGTCCCAATCCTAACAGTGGCCTCATCGGTCAAAAAAATAATTTCAAAAAAGCCAAACCAGGCGGCGCACCAACCGGTGTGATGGAAATAGGCGACCCTCACGCCTATTACGAAACAACCGGAGCCTTGGAATTGCATCCCAACGGTTACGGTTTTCTTCGCGACCCAAACAACGATTATGCCCGAATTGTTACGGACCCGTTCGTTCCCGGAAGTATGATCGAAAAATATGGATTTCGGGAAGGTGTTCTCATCAGCGGTCTAATTCAGCCCGGCACAAAAACACAAGGTCCCCGTCTTCGCGAAATTAAAGATATTGATGGAATTTCCGCCGAAGATTATCCGTCAATCAAACCGTTCGACGAACGAACTCCCATCAATCCCGAAGAATGGCTTCGTCTCGAAACCGGTCCCCAACCGTTGACAACACGAGTCATGGATATTCTAACACCCCTCGGAAAAGGTCAACGTGCTTTGATTGTCGCCCCGCCCCGAAGCGGAAAAACAATCCTTTTGCATCATATCAGTCAAGCAATTGTCAAAAATCATCCCGATGTTAAAGTAATCATCCTGTTAGTTGATGAACGCCCCGAAGAAGTAACCGACTTCCGCCGCGCCGTCAATGCCGAAGTTGTTGCCAGTAGCCTTGACCGCGAAATCGAATCTCATGTCCGCTTAGCTCAATTAGTTGTTGAACGTTGCCGACGTTTAGCCGAAATGGGAAAAGATGTCTTTTTGCTTTTGGATTCGATCACCCGTTTGGCAAGAGCCTTCAATAAATGGGTTGGCAATACCGGACGCACCATGTCCGGCGGTGTCGATATTAAAGCGATGGATATTCCGAAAAAACTCTTCGCAACCGCCCGCGCATTCGAAGAAGGAGGATCACTCACTATTGTCGGAACCGCGCTCATCGAAACCGGAAGCCGTATGGATGACTTGATTTTTCAAGAATTTAAAGGAACCGGTAATATGGAACTCGTTCTCGACCGAAAATTAGCAGAACGCCGTATCTGGCCAGCCATTGATATCGGACAATCAGGAACTCGACGCGAAGAAAAACTGTTGCCGCCGGAAATTCTCCACGCAGCAACTTTAATCCGACGAACCCTTTCCTCAAGGAATCCAACCGACGCCATGGAAGCCCTCACAACACGGCTCATGAAATCAAACTCAAACGCAGAATTCTTTTTTCAATTCCTCAAAAGCGCTCAATCAAGATTGGATTAGTGAAAGAAATTGATCATTGAAGTTTGTGATTGGAATCAGTCAAAAGATGACGGTGTTCCTTGTTCATAAAAGTGTTCGGAACAATGTTCCCATACTTGTATTGTCTGAAATTTTTGGTTATAGTATTTTCTACTCCGGTAACGGTTTAGGTTGTAATTGCCGATTACGGGAGTCGCCCGAATAAGGCGGTGTTGATACGACAGTATTGATTGCGGCAGTTATTGATACGGGAAACAACGATTATGACCAAAACAGTCATTACAGTCATGGAAAATTTTCCCCCTGTTAGAAACTCTTAAACTCATAAAGGAATTACGAAGATGATTCAAAAATTGAATTTGTTTCGGTGTGTTGTTTTGGGTATTGTTCTGATTACCTGGATTTGTGTATCAATGTTTCCGGTTTCCGCTCAAGTGGTGTCGCCGGATCGCGGTGTTTATTACGGCGGTTCGGTTGTGGGCGGTGTCGAAATTGACACCGCAGGGCTTATAAAAACAACCCCCAAAAAAACGATGGAGGAAATCGGCAAAAATCTCAGCAAACTACTTGAACCGATTCCAACCGACCTGAACGAAAAAACACTCATCCGAAAAATCTCACTCAAAAAACTTAACGCTCAAATTTGCCGCACAATCGAAAATCAAGAAGAATTTTCCGATTCTATTCGTTATCTTGGCGGTTTAACGGCAATTCGTTATCTTGTTGTTGTTCCAGAAGAAAACGATCTTATTCTTGTGGGACCTTCCGAATCTTGGCAAGCCGATTCTTACGGAAATATTATCGGCAAAACAAGTGGGCGTCCGGTTTTTCGGTTGGAAGATTTACTGACGGTTTTTCGCGCTTGGCACAATCAAAACCGACCTTCCGTGATTACCTGTTCGATTGACCCGACAAAAGAAGCGTTGGCAAAAATTGCTCAGGTTGATCGGCAATTTCCTGTGGTGGACAGAAACAATGTTCAAGCGTTTGCTTCGGCTCAGGAAACTGCGTATGGAATGAATATTGTTACGCTTCAGGGAATACCGGAGCAAAGTCGTTTTGCGATGGTTTTGGCTATTGCCGATTATAAAATGAAACAGATTGGTCTTGGTCATATTCCGTCTCCGATACGCGGTTTGCCGAGTTATGTTAGTTTAATTGGCGGGAGTCAGAAACAAATCAATCCCCGATTCTGGCTCGCACCGGAATACGGTACGATTACCCACGATTCCAAAAAATTGACATGGCAACTCGACGAAGTGAAAGTGAAAGCATTGACGGACAACGAATTTATCGACTCGCGAAGCAATTCGCGGCAATCCAGCGGCAAACCTGATCGAGCCGCAATCAATTGGTGTAACAAAATGACCGCCAACTACGACGCTTTAAGTAAGGCGGATCCGGTTTTCGGCGATTTGAAGAATTGTATGGAACTTGCGATTACGGTTGCTTTGATTCATCGAGAAGGATTGCTCGAAAAAGCCGGTTGCAAACTCAATGCGTTTGAAGATGCGACCTTTCTCAAACCGGTTGTTTATCCGGTTCCGAAAACGGTTCGCAGTCAAGCAACTATTGCCAAGAACGGACGATCTTTTATTGTTGCTTGTGGTGGAGTTGAAGTCAACCCGTTTATTACGCTCCAAAATGCACAACTCGACAGCAAAATCGACTTGGAAAGAACTGATCTTGCCAAAACAACCGGTAATACTTGGTGGTCAAAATAATGTAAAAATAAGGAAACATCTAAAAACCTTCATTTTTATTTGAACGAATTTTGCAAGTCCCTATTTTTGATGGTTGCTTACTTTTGTGGTTACGGTAAGCCGTCCTGAAATAAAAGTGTAATAAAATTCTTTTATTGACAGAAACTTTAACAGGGACTTGATTTTAGCGTGAAACAACGTTAAACTTTTCTGACATGTTGCAATAGTCCCGTATTTTTGTGTTCCAAGTAAATTTGCCTCCGTATTCTTGTTTCGGGGGTTTACTTTTTAATGTTCGAGGTGAATTATGACCAAAAAAGAAATTGTTCGTTCTATTTCCGACAAACTTGGTTTGACTCAGTTGCAAACCAAAGAGATTGTGCAAAAAACGTTCGATGCGATTACCGAAACTCTTGTGGAAGAAGGGCGAATTGAACTTCGCAATTTTGGTGTTTTCGAAGTAAAATATCGCAATGCCCGCAAAGCGCGGAATCCGAGAACCGGTGAAGAAGTTTCGGTTAACGAAAAATGTGTTGTTACTTTTAAAGCCGGTAAAGCAATGGAAGAAAAAGTACACGTCTTATTGGATAAAAAGAAAAAATAACACTTTCCTCTCACTTAATATTACGAAACCGGCATAATTTAGGCAATCACAAAAACAAATATTAACGTAAATACTTTTGTGTTGGAGAGGTTGGAGACAAGGTTTATTGGTGATGCGTCACGCAAGCGGGTTAAAATCGTTGCGATATAAATTCCGCTTGCAACACAACACCGAGCGTATCCAAAACTCCGTCTTACCAAAGGCGTTCCGTTTTGTTCAATGCTTTGTAAATTGCTTCGGTTAACGTTTTCAGACCAGTACCGGTTGCGGAAGAAATGAGAAAAATAGGGCGGTTCAATTTTTGGGTTAACTCTTGCTGAACCGTTTCCGCATCAGGAATATCCGATTTTGTAACAACAACAAATTCGGTTCGTTCTCCGAGTGATGGATCAAATTCCGTCAATTCTTTTCGTATGATTTGATAATTTTCGTAAGGAGTGGTTCCGTCGTTTGGAGTTGGTTCGATTAGGTGGATTAAAATTCCGGCACGCTGAATATGACGCAAAAAATCGTGTCCCAAACCAATACCGCGACTTGCCCCTTCGATAAGACCCGGAATGTCCGCCATAACAAAAGATCGGTCAGCATCAAGACGGATAATACCAAGATGTGGGTGTTTTGTTGTAAACGGATAGGAAGCGATTTCCGGTTTTGCGTCAGACAAACGACTCAACAAAGTGCTTTTTCCGGCGTTTGGTTTACCGACAAGACCAACATCGGCAATTATTTTGAGTTCGAGCCGAAGATGACGCATCTCACCTGATTCACCGATTTCCGCTTGGCGTGGAGCGCGATTGGTTGCTGTTTTGAAGCGTGTGTTCCCTTTACCGCCTTGCCCGCCACGGCAGATAACCGCTTCGTCGCCAACCGCAGCAAGGTCTTTTAATAGAAAATTGTATTTTTTATCGAAAATCATTGTGCCAACCGGAACTTCCACAATCAAATCATTGGCTCCGGCGCCATGTCGTTTTGCTCCAGCTCCGGGGCGTCCGTTTTCGGCTTTCCAAATTCGGTATTGGGTTAAATGAATCAGGCTGTCAACATGAGCCGCACGAAAAATCACATTGCCGCCACGTCCACCGTCACCGCCGTCCGGACCGCCACGCGGAACATATTTTTCACGCCGGAAACTAACACAACCATCACCACCTTTGCCCGCTTCAACCTCAATTTCCACTTCATCAATAAACATTTGTCAATAAATATGTTCGTGTTGAATTTTCCAAACTATCTTGAATTGCGTTGGTTTGACCGAACGAAATGTCTATAAATTTAACGGTAAAACGGTGTCAAGTCAACTTGTCTTCGATTGATTTGTAATGGTTCGTTGTTATTTTGATTCTGCTGATCTATTGACCCAACTAAAACGCGAAACATTTTAGAAATTTCCCGAAAATAAAAGATAGACTTGAATATAGTTACTATTCCCGATAAAATTTAACACGTGATTAAAAATAGAAACACACGAAATTGATTTCCGTCAAAGCCGAATCTTTTTGATTTGTTGGTGTGTATTTATTTGGTGTACGAGTTTGGGGTTCCTGTTGGAGTTGTTGCCTTGTTGAAATTGTTTTCTGTATTCCACAATTTTAAGCCATGAGTTTGGGCGAAATTCGTTTGATTCCATTTCCGGGCAAGCCGTTGGAATACGCTAATTCCAATGTGTCCCATGCGGTGTTTCCCGCTCCACAATGTGGATTCATGATCGGACCGGAAAACTATATTCTCGAACCGGTTGTTCAGTGGGCGGTTGAAGGCAATTTACCACGTGATCGTTTGCCGTTATTATTTTACGGTGCCATTGGTTCGGGGCGTTCTCATTTATTGCAAGGTATCTTGAACGCATGGCGGAAAAATCACAAAACGTTTACTTCAAAACGTCATGCTTTTTTGTTGTCGGCGATTGATTTTGCTCGGTTATTTACGGAATCGCTGGACACACGAACCACGGATGATTTTCGTCGTCGATATCGTGATTCGGCGTTACTGTTGATCGACGATTTGGATCAATTACACGACAAACCTTGGGCGCAAGACGAGTTACGTCATACGTTGGATGCTCTTATCGGCAACGGCGGAACGGCTGTTTTCACGACAACCGATTATCCTGAAAAAAGCGGCATGTTTTCAGAAACGCTTACCGCAAGACTTATTGGCGGTACAACGGTTCCGGTTTTTCTTCCTGGTCTTGCGGTTCGGAAACGTTTTTTGCGTGAGTTGTCTGTGGCATTTCGGGTTTCGCTTCCTGATTCGGCGTTGGATTCGGCAGCCGAAGCGTTGCCGATTTCGATTCCTGCATTGTACGGAACATTCGCCCAAATGTACTTCGAAGCAGTTGTTGCGGACACGAAAATTGATGCGACTTCGTGGAAAATTTTTCTTCAAAACCGATTGCAAACCGTTCGCCCCGAAGTGGACATGATTGCCAAAAAAACTGCCAAACATTTTTCTCTGAAACTTGCCGATTTACGGGGCAGTTCTCGTTCTAAAACAACGGCTTTAGCGCGAAGTATTGCGGTGTATTTGGCGTGGCGGCAAACCGGACAACAACAAAAAGAAATCGCCAAATATTTTGGCAATCGTGATCCGGCAACAATTCGGCACATGATTGAACGCATTAAAACCGGATTATCGCAAGACACCGCACTCCGCGATCATCTTTTCCAACTTGGTTTGCGTTGAACCGAATGATCTTGCCCAACATGAGAGGAATCTCAACGAGCGAACATATTCGAGCAAATATATTATTGCAACTGAAATAACCTTCAAAACATCGGATTGACAAGAAAGAGAAAAGGTGCTATTCTGAATAACGGTAGATGACCTCAATACTATAATCTATCTAAATTAACAATGATCCGGTAAACAGAAGGAAAATTTTCCAAAATGAAAAATTTTTGTGGAAATTTTCCTCATACCATGCGAAAATGGTAAAAGTTTTTCCGTTTCCTATCATTTTTCAACTTCAACACTTGGATTTCAATAATGACTTCAACTTATTTCAATCGGTATTTTGGTACAAGGCGTGCGTTTACATTGGTGGAACTTCTGGTTGTTGTTGTGATTATCAGCATGTTGGCGGGGTTACTGATTCCGGCGGTCAACTACGCACGCGAAGCGGCACGGCGTACCCAATGTATTAACAACCAACGCAATCTCGGTATTGCCCTTATCAATTACGCCACAAACAATAACGGGTTGCCGGGCTATCTCAATCAATTGGGAA
>JAIRTV010000581.1 GCA_031254675.1 Planctomycetaceae bacterium
CCGGGTTGTTCTGTTGTGGACATGGATGCGAAACCGTCCCGCCGAAGAACCGCAACTCCAACCGCTCCGCCGGAATAAATATCGTAACCACGTTTAGGGCTTTCACCAGACCAAGCTCCATAGTAAAAATAAATTTTGTCAGCAAAAACCGCACAAACAGTTGAAGCACTGTGAAGGTAATTGAAATCCCAATCGCCTTGTTTTCGTGTTGCGGCAATGAATGGTTTACGGTCGGGACGATACCAATGGAAACCGTCGCGACTGTATGCCATTTGTAATTCTGTTGTTTTTGGTATTTTTTTGTACTCACAAATATGATTTTCGGGACCGTAATGAATTGCAAAAACTCCAATCATTAAACTTTCGTAAGGAGCCGCATCAAGATTGTAAAGTTGTGTCGGGTCTCCATAAAATGATCGGCTATTTTTTTGAATTAAATCTTTGGGGGTTCCGGGAATTTTTGCCGCTTTTTTTAGAAGTTCATCATCCGGTCGCATTGCTGTAACCCAAGGATCAGGAATATCCTTTTCATCAGCAGACGCCCAATGGACACATTCATTCGTCCATGTTGCACCCGTAACAAGATCATCGCATTCTCGGTAACCGCGGCTTCGTCCCAAACCGGCATGACCGGTTCTGACACTGTAAACCCATTTTTTACGAAACGGATTATAAAAAATTGTAGTGTTGTCTCCGACATGGGAAGTTCGTGTTGCAAAATTCCAATGAATACCATCCGGCGAAGTAAAAATCAAACCGCCGAATTTGTTTTCCGGTCTTTCGTACAAAAACATCTTGAACCGTTGTTCCGGATTGGTTGCATCGTGATCCAAAAAAACGGAAGAGCCGTCGCGTTTTCCTTCGCGGACAGGTAAAATACGATTGGTTCCTGAAACAATATCCAAATCAGGACGTTTCCAATGAAGTCCGTCTTGGCTCACAGCATAAGCAGTTCCGTCAAACCAACCGGCGTGATACCACATTTTGAACATTTTGTCTTGCGGATCAAACACAACTCCGTCATTAAAAAATGTTGCGCAAGTTTGTTCGCCGTTGTTTAGTTCAAGTTTCGTTTCCGGTTTCAAAATTGGGTTGCCTTCGTATTTTACCGGATAATGAAACTGCCTTTGAAGAGTTGTTGATTCAATAAGAAAATCATCGACAAAAAGTTGACGCCCAATATTGATCGGCAAAACCGGAGGAATATTGTTCAAATAAGGAACCGGCTTAATACTTCGATCCTTTTTAACATCGCGCGGAGGCCAAACCGAGGGAAGCCGAATACCGTTATACAAAAGTTCACCCGATTCCTCTGCCGGAAGCGGAAAAGAACTCAAAAGAAAAAACGACAACAAACAACTTAAAAAACAAAAATAGATTTTCATAAATTTTTTTCCTTAAAATTAAAAATTGAAAACTGGAATTAAAACCGTAACTGTCTATTCTGGGTAACAATCACAAAATAGACAATGACAACAAAATAGTTTGTTACGGTTCGACAACGAAATCAAACGAATTTTTACCTGGTTTGATTTCACATGTCAACGGAGTTTTTTCCGGATTGGAAAATGTTTCATTAACCAATGCAGTAGGAGGGATTGCTGAACCTTCATCAGTGCCTGGTGATGTACCGACTTGAATTTTCGAGACGGTAATCTTGTAATGACCTTCGGCAACACCGCGATAATTTCGGGTTCGAAGTTCGGCAATTCCCTGAGTATTGGTAATTCCGGCGGCGCCCCATTTTCCTTGTTCCGGTAATAATGAAACAGTGGCACCTTCAAGAGGTGAACCTTTCATCTGAACGGTAATCTGACAAGGATGTAATGACGGAATATCCGCCGGTAATTTTTCTTTACCGCAACCAATTATTGAACAAAATAACAATACGGAAAGAATCATAATAAATCGTTTCATAAAATCCTCAATATTTTATAGGACAATGCTTAATATTACAATAGGAAATACGTTGCAATTTTGTTTACAGACGGGTACTTTCTTCGCCGTTTCGTGTTCCCATTGCTCCCCAGACGCCGTAATTTGATTGACGAGTTGGTGCTCCTGTTGCATTGGGCGAAGTGGAAGTTCCGGCAGGTGACCAAGTGGTCTTACCACAATCCACCGTTTCTGAAACGAATTGACCGCCGCCATCAACCAACGCAACATTCACTCCTCCCGGATGGTAACTTGTTGCGGAAACCATTCCGTAACCATAAACATTATTGTTACTACATGAAGGTGAATTGGGCGGTAAAATCGTCAAAAATCCTGAAATAAGCGTACGCCCGTCAAATGCAGTACATCCTAATTCATTAGCCAGAAGAGATGTTGTTGATGCAAAAATTTTTCGATCGCTGGTATCAACCAACGCAAAGCAATTGTTCGGATTGGTTGAAAACGTTGTACTAATTCCAACCGCTCCACGAATTAAACGTGTTGCGTTCAAGTCAATCGGGCAACGTTCCGCATAAAAAAAGGTATTACTTGTACCGTCGGTACAGGCTCCGATTTTATGATATTTTAACGGCGCCAACATTCCGCGACTGAAATCACTAACATTTTGATTATTGTCAATATAATCGCCATGACAAGTTACATAACTCGTTTTAACGTGCAACCGACCACTGAGATCGTAAAGGACACTTGCGTTTCCATCCGAAGGACACGCCATAAAAGACAATGGCTCCGAATAAAAATCGGCAATCGCATTGGCTTCAGGGGTATTGTTCCACGGTGGGGGCATCCGACCAACACTGTCTCGGGACGACATCAATCGTTCATACCGCGCCGACTGTTCCAAAAATGGTAAAGCAATTGCAACTGCTCCCCATTGATAGTTACGGTTTGTGTTTTTGTTGTTTAAATCTCCTGCCGTCGTGTAACCGGAATATTGTGACCCGCCACGTGACGCCGGAAATGCGTTATGTGCAGAATGATAATTCTGCATTGCCAACGCAATTTGTTTTAAATGGTTTGCACACTTCATACGCCTTGCGGCTTCACGCGCCGCTTGAACAGCAGGAAGTAGGAGAGCGACCAAAACACCAATGATCGCTATCACAACCAAAAGCTCGACTAAAGTAAACGCTCGTTTTTTCATAGTATCCTCGTACTGAATTGAAAGGGTTAATTGAATTTATTGTAATAAAAAATTTAAGAGGTTCTGTATTTTGTACTTAGAGTTGTTTGCTCTCACCACCATCAGCTGTTCCCAACGCTCCCCAAACACCATAAGGAGATTCGTCTTCCTTGCGAAAAGCAGACGAAGGAGAACCAGCATCAATTGTTTCCGAAATAAATGAAACGGAACCATCGCAATAAGCGGCGTTGACTCCGCCAGAATGATAACTACTCGCCGAAACCATGGCAGCATTCGGATAAGCACTTGCCGTACCAAAAATACAATTGGCAGAGTTCGGCGGTAATACCGTTGTAAAACCACTTTGCCACGAACGCCCATCGAACAACATACAACCGATTTCGTATTGTCCCATTGTTGCGGTTGTTTTGTACGTTTTTCTGTCAGTATTCAACGTGTCAAGACAATCCTGAGGAACAACCGTTGTCGAATCGGCAACAACCGTACCATGACCACGAATTTTCCGCGACGAACTATTTTGCCTTACAGCCCGATCCGCAAAAATAATTGTTTTGCTTGTTCCATCGGTAACAGTAGCCATAGATGTCCAACGTAAAACACCAAATACTCCTCGCCGTTCATCCGTTTCATTTTGGTTATATTTAACATAATCTCCACGACAAGACGGATAACTACACTTGGCATGTTGGACACTACTACTTTCAAAAGGATATTCAGAATAGGTATCTGAGGGACACATATAAGTGGCAATCGGACTCGAATAAAATTCCGGTTGTACGCCATTGCCGGAAAAATCCTCGTTTGTGTACCAAGGTGGAGGACAACGACCATTGGTAGAACTGACCATTGTTTTGAAAACCTCATAACGTGGGGTCATTTCGATAAACGGAAGAATCTGGAGCGTAATACCCCATTGATAACCGCGATTTGTGTTATGATTTGAATCGTTAGAATCGCCAGCCGCAAAGTAACGCTGTGCATTTCGTGCAGCCGGAAATGCTTGGAACGTATCGTGATAATTGTGAATTCCAATCGCGATTTGTTTTAGATTGTTGGTACACTGCATTCGTCTTGCGGCTTCGCGCGCTGCTTGAACGGCAGGCAACAGAAGTGCGATTAACACGCCAATAATCGCAATAACCACAAGAAGTTCGACAAGAGTAAAGCCAAACTGTGAAGCCCGAAAAAGAGTTGAGAATTTTTTGGAAAAACGTCGAAAAACCAACCACTCTCCACTATCCGGTCTCAACTCTCCACTCCCGGGGGGGGGGGGGGGGGGGGGGGGGGGGGGGGGGGGGGGG
>JAIRTV010000618.1 GCA_031254675.1 Planctomycetaceae bacterium
CACAAAAACCCCAACAATTTCAAAAAATGTTTTTAGGTGATTTTTTTGTTGTTGGTTTATACTTAAACTGGTCATAAATTATTTCCGAGTGTTTGTGGTGTGGTTGATTGTTCGATGTTCTTATGTTTTCCAATAATCCGCAGAATACAGACAAAAGATCATTGGGAATCATGCTCATTGTCGTCCCACAATTGACCGATTGTAGAACTACAATCGGCAATTGTAGTTCTACAATTGGCGATATTGGAAGGCTCGTGAGTAATTTTTTGCCTAATCGGGCAATCTTTGAAAGGTTGGAGTTATTTTTCTCCTTTCCGTCCGAACACAAGGGCAAGTCGGCTGCCGCCGACGCAATGTTTCGGCGAAACATTGCCCACCGCCAACCTTATTGGGTGAGACATTGCTAACTTTATTGGGCGAGACATTGCCCGTTTCGTTTGCCGAAATTAACACGAACGGTATGAATAACACAAAACTGAAGTATAACCAATCTGGTGGTTCTCGAAAAGTGTTCGTTTAGTGATGGTGTGGAGTATCATTTTGTGGTTTTTGTGGTTGGGGCGAAAATTTCATTGAATAATTACAAAATTCCCGCTTGCGACTCTTTCATTATTGACTATAATCTAACTTGTTATTTGATTTTCTTTGTTGTTATTCTGAGGTTTTGTTTTCTATCTTTATTGTTATGTCGTTTTTATCTACGAGTTTTCTTGTTTGTGGTCTTGCGGCGATTATTCCGATATTCGTTCACATGATTCATCGGCAGAATTTGCGAGAATTGCCGTTTGCGTCGTTGCGGTTCATCCGAATCAGCGAGCAGAAAACACGAAATAAACGACGTATTCAAGATTTGTTTTTACTGTTGTTGCGAATGGCGGTGTTGGCGTTGATTGCGGTTGGGCTGGCGAACCCCACGATCCGCAACCTCAGTAATCTTTGGGGTGGAGCGCGAACTTCGGCGGTTATTATTCTCGACAACTCCGCTAGCATGGCAACCGTTGATGGTACTTCTTCCCGTATTGACACGGCACTCGCTCAAGCCGAAAAGATTCTCGACGAACTCGGCAATAGTGATAATATTGCGATTATTGTTCCATGCGGTGCGGAGTTTCCCGAAAATGGACAACTCTTTTCAAGTCAGGATAAAGTTCGGAAGGTGTTGCGTGATACGAAAGTTTCTTTTGAAAAGGCGAATCTTGCTGCGGTACTTCAACAAGCGCGGCAACTTCTTGTTAAAGCGCAAACGCCGTCGAAGTTGATTTTTGTTATTAGTGATCAGCAATCCGTTTCGTGGCAACACCTTGCTGTGGCGACATCTTCCGCCGCCCCCACAACTCCCACCTCACCAACCTCTTCCGATCATTCCGACAAGACTTCTGATAAGGTTGCCGAAACGCATGTTGCCGAACAAAAAGAGATGTTGCAGATTCCGGTGATTTTGGTGAATTGCCGACAGGCGCCGAAGCCTAATGTTGGTTTATCGCGTCTTGATGCGAAAAATATATTGCCGATTGCTCAAGTTCCGTTGTCGATGACGGTTTATTTGAAGAACGAATCGAAGTTGGAGCAAACTCGGCGGCTTGATGTTTACGTGAACGGCGTCAAGCAATACAGTAGTACCGACATTAAACTTGAACCCGAAGGACAGGAAGGACATACGTTTACGATTGTGTTTGATCGTGGTGGTTTGCACAAGGGCGAAGTCCGGTTGGCGGGCAACGACGGCAACCCGTTGGATGATAAATTGTATTTTGCGATGGAGGTTGATCAGGGTATTCCGGTTGCGGTGATCAAGCCGATGCGTCATGAAGTTCCGTTCCTTGAGGAGACTTATTATATCGAGAAGGCGTTGCAGACGGGGGCGGGAGGAGTTTCGCCGATTCGGTTGACGACGATTAACAAGGAGGATTTGTTGACTGAGCCGCTACAAAATTTTGCGGTGGTGATTGCGGTCAACTTGCCTGCTCCTGCGCAAGAGACGGCGGAGCGGCTTGTTCAATATGTTGAGCGTGGGGGGCATTTGATTTGGACTTGCGGTGATAATATTTTTGCGGAAGATTACAATCGGCTTAATGATGAGTTTGGAGGTAAACTTCTTCCGTTGCCGATTCTTTCTCAGCAAGCTCCTGATGTGGATTCCGGCAAGGATGCGTGGAATATTGATTCGATGGACGGTAATTATCCGGCGTTCCGAAATTTGGTGAGTCCGCGAGATCTTTATTCGCGGGTGTTGGTGTACCGACGTATTCCGTTTGACCTTTCCAAGGGCAACGCTCCGACATTGGCGACGCTTAACGATGGAACGCCGTTGTTGGTGCAACGTCGAGTTGGCAATGGTTCGGTGACTTTTTTTGGAACGGGGGTTCATGTTTCTTGGACGAATTTGCCGATTCGTCCGATTTTTGTTCCGTTGATTAATCAGTTGATTTTCCAGCTTGCTGGTATTGAGCAGACGCGGCTTCAAGTGATTGCTGGTCAACCGTTGACGTTTACATTTAAGGTGGACGAATGTCCGCGGAGTGTGGAGATTATACCTCCGTCGGGCGAGGTGTTGCGGCGGGAGTTGAAAAGGACGGCGGACAATGAAATCAATCCGGTATTTGTTTTTGAGGACACGAATCAGGTTGGGGTTTACACGCTTCGTCCGTTGGAGACGGTGCGGGCGGTTCAGATTCCGTTTTCGGTCAACATTGATGGGGAAGAGCTTGATTCGGTGGGGTTGACGGAGGCGGATTGCAAGACGTTTTTTGCTGGAACGCCTTATGTGTTTGCGCATGTTGGAGATGAAATTGATTCGACGTTTGAGCGACTTAAACAGGGGACGAGTCTTTGGGACATATTCCTTTGGGCGGTGTTGATTATTTTGGTTTGCGAGGCGTTTATTTCCAACCGGTTATCGCAGCGTAAGGAAGATCAAGAAAAAGGGGTTGATGTTCGCCAACTTTTGCCGCGAAAAACTCCATCATTGTGACGAAGCTGACAATAAAAGCCGGTGGGTGATGTTTCGCCGAAACATCACGTCGGCGATAGCCGACTAGCCCCTGTTTTCGGACGGCAATTTGTATTGCCAAACGGTTTGGAATCTGATTGCCGGCTCAACACAAGTTCGAGTCGGCTATCGCCGACGCGACCTTTCGGCGAAAGGTTGCCTACCTTTTAGTGAATAGTTATGAGTGAATAGATGAAAATGCCGCAAGCGGAATTATTGCCATTTTGGTAATAATTCCGCGTGCGAACTATTCACTACTCACTCATAACTAAAAGGTGGGTGCTTGTTGCCTCGAAGGTGGGTGATGTTTCGCCGAAACATCACGTCGGCGTTAGCCGACTAGCCCCTGTTTTCGGACAGCAATTTGTATTGCCAAGCGGTTTGGAATTTGATTGCCAGCTCAACACAGGGACAAGTCGCCTAACAGCAACACAACCGTAGATGAAAATCCTTCGGCGAAACAACTCCCAACTTGGAGACAACATCACCAACTTTGTTTATCCGGCGGTTCGAGTCGTGATGCGGTTTGAAGGAATAAAGGCGGCGTCAGAATGATTGTGCAAACGATATTGGAGAACATACGCATCTTCATTCATGTCATCGTAGAAATTTTTAATCACCACTGTCGCCCGAAAACCAAGCGCACGGAAAAATACCAACGCCGGAAGATTAGTCTCCCGAACCTCAAGAACGATCCGACTACGTCGTTGGTTGACCAATTTGCCAACCAGCTTCCGAACCATTTGACCCGCAACTCCACGTCGACGAAATTCCGGCGCAGTAGCAATATTTAATAAATGAATCCGATTCTTCGGAACTTCGTAAATCATAAAACCCACAACATGTCCCTCATATTCGGCAACCATGCCAATACAATTGCGTTGCTGCAAACAATGAATAAAATCTTCTTCTTTCCAAGGAAATTCAAAACAAGATTGCTCAATAGCTAACACCTCAGGAAAATCCCGCCGAACCATCCAACGAACATACACTTTTATTTCTTCGCGATCATTGTTTTGATGATCATTGTCTTGCGAATTCATGCTAAAAACCTCCACAACAAACCAAATAAAATTACCAAAAACCGATCAACTCCGCTCGGTCAACACAAAAAATCATTAAGAATAAGATTATCAAATTTTTCAAAAATCTCCAATACGAAAAAATCAAAAATCACCAATTTTTCCAATTTTTTATTTTTTCTGCGTTGTCCGTGTCTTCCGCGTCTTCTGCGTTCAATTAAAAAAATCTCTACGCTTGAGGAATTATTTGAACACGGAATACTCAGAATACTCAGAAAAAGACCAATGCAGAAAAGCTCAGAGAAATGATCTATTATTTTTTGGCTCTTGTGAAACATTATTGAAGAATTATAATATTCGGAAAATAATTGGAGATAAATAATTTAGCAATAATTGTTGTTTACGATTATCCGAATTTATTTTTCTTAACCTGTTTTTTTATGTTTGCGCGATTGGGTACGTTATTGAGGCGATCAATTGGACGCCCAAATCACACGCACACACAAATGACCTCAACGTTACCAAATCAACAATGGATAAACAACGTCTTCAAGAAATTCTATCAAAATTTCCAACACTTCATATTGCGGTTATTGGCGACTATTTTTTGGATCGGTATTGGAAAGTTGATCCGCAACGGGACGAACCGTCTGTTGAAACGGGTTTGACAGCGTATCAGGTTGTTGATTGTTGGTGTAGCCCCGGCGCAGCGGGAACTGTTGTCAATAATCTCTCGGCGTTGGGTGTCGGCAAGATTAATGCGATTGGATTTATCGGGCAAGACGGAGAAGGATACGAATTAACAACTCTGTTAGATAAAATCGGTGTGGAACGAACTCATCTTATCGAAACAAATCAACGTGTTACTCCGTGTTACACCAAACCATTGCGCGACGAAATCGAAATGAACCGATTCGATCTCAAAAACCACACCGCAACACCGCCATCGGTCGAAACAGAACTCATTGCGGCAATTCAGAATGTTGTCGATAATGTGGACGCTCTGATTATTATGGATCAAGTCAGCGAAGAAAATTGCGGTGTTTTGACGGAAAAGGTTCGAGATTATCTGATTCAATTGGGACGGAAATTGTCGAAACCGTTGATTTATGCGGATTCACGCGAGCGGATTCACTGTTATAGAAATATGGTGATTAAATGCAATGAGCGGGAAGCATTGGAAGCGTGTGGGTTGTACGATGGTACTTCGCCAACATTAGATATTGTCAAACGGTGCGGGTTGAGATTGGCGGAAAAAACGGAACGACCCGTTTTTGTGACAATGGGCGAACGTGGTCAATTGGTGGTGGATTTGAAAAACACAACGCAACCAACCAAACATGTTCCTGCAATTCCGGTTGTGGGCGAAATAGACATTTGCGGCGCCGGTGATGCCTCTAGTTCGGCGATTGTGGCGTCTCTTTGTGCCGGAGCCGATTGCGAAGAAGCCGCAACACTCGGTAACTTGGCGTCGTCAATCACGATTCAGAAACTTGGTCAAACCGGAACCGCCGCCCCCAATGAAATCCTGACAGCGTTTGAACAATCTTCTTAATTGTTTCGGACTGTCGCGGAGAATAACAGCCCAAAACAATCCTTCATCATCATTCACAACCCTTCAATCTTAAATTCCAACTCCAATTCCAATGCGTCTTTCTTACGGTATTGCTATTGCATTAGGTTTGATGACCTGCCTTTCGTCGTTCATGCTGGGGCTAGGTCAACACGAATCCTTATTGCCTATTCTTATGTTTCTTGCGGCAATTATTAGTTTTTATTTGACGGATTATCGGCGAATGATTCGGCTTGGTGATTGGACGGTCAATGTGTTGATTTTGATTATCGTGTTCTGTACGTTTGGCGAAATTATTCACAATTGGGGCGAAGACCTGGCGTTTTCAATTGCGCGGGTTTTGGTGTTTGTTGAAATGGTTTTGTTGTTTCGCGAAAAAGAAACACGATTCTGTTGGCAAATTTTGTTGATTTCGCTTCTTCAAGTTGTTGTGGCGACGGTGATGCAGCAAAGTATTCTTTTTGTTTTTTTGTTGGTTGTGTATGTTTTTATTGGTCTTTGTGCGTTTGTGATGATTTTTCTTCAGAAGGAGAATCGTTATTTCCGTTCTCATTCGTTTGTTGATACTTTTTTTGATTCGTTGCGTGCGGAAATTGCGGAGCGGCAAGATCGTGGGAAGTTGGTTCGTATTGCGTTGATTACGTTGATTACGGGACCGTTGTCGGTTGTTTTTTCGTTTTCCAATTCGAAAACTGATTCTGATTCGTTCCATTCAAAAGAGCCTGAAAACCGAACTCCAAAAGATAAAACGCTCAAAAACAGTGAAGACCGCAAATATTCGCCGCGTGAAATTTTGCGTTCACTTTTTGCGGTGTTTCCGCCGGAGCAAGATACTAATCGCAGTGGAGTTTGGGAGACGATTAGCGAACCGGTTGCGGAGCGGAATGATTCTAACATTTCAGCGAAGGTGGTTTCGTCAAAGGAATTGGTGTTGGTTCCGGAGTCGAGTCCGCGATTTTTGCGTCGGAAACCGAACGAATCGCGTCAACGTTTTCCGCTTCTTTCGGAGCGTCCCGGTTTTTCTGGTGGTACGATGAGTTTTAGCGGGTTGGAAGACGGACGGCGTGAGTTGTTGGGACATTTGGTTCGGGGAACGCTGTTTGCCTTACTTTTTGCGGTGTTTATTTTTTGTCTTATTCCTCGTGTTGGTCGTACGGAGTTTTGGGGTTTTACGATAAAGTTTGGGCATGACCAATGGACAAAACCTTTTCGTCAACCGGTTGGCATGGTTGGATTCCGTGAAGAGATTCGACTTGGTTCTTTGGGAACGGTTTTGCCGTATCATCGAGAGGTGATGTCCGTTCGGTTTATGAAGCTTACGGATCAACAAATTCCAGAGTCGAATGATTATTTGGAGTCGGAAGTTCCTTATGACGAGATCATTGGGGCAACGCTTTATTTTCGTGGTATTGCGTTGGACACGTACGCGGAGGGAACATGGAAACCGCGTAAACATTCCAATCCGTTTTGGGATCCGTCTTCCGAATACGGTACGCAATCGTTCCGTTTTTCGTCATTTTTTGCTCGATTGCCTGGCAGGTCGGTTCGTCCCGGTGAGGGTAAAAATCTTCTGTTTGATGATGCGTCTGATTTGCTTTGTTTGCATCTTGTGATTCAACCGTTGGACACGACGGTTTTTTTTGCTCCATGGCCTTTCTTTTGCCGTAGCGAATCAGGGGTTTCGCCGCTTCGTTCGTTTGGGGATCACGTGGAAGAACGACGAACGTATCGTGAACAAATTGGTCGGACGATTTATTCTACGGGATTCAAACATGGTACGCAGTTGTCGATCATTCCGTGCCAAGAACGTTTTGACCGCGATGATCTTCTCCAGATTCCAGAGCAAGGTTTGAGCAATTTGAAAAAGTTAGCGCAACAATGGGATTCGGAATCAGGTTTGCCCAAAGACAATATTATGGGTCGGGCGTTGTACATGGAGCGTCAATTTTTGGAGTCTGATTATTTTAAGTACAAATTGGGAGGGACGGTGCGTGATTATAGTCTTGATCCGCTTGAGGATTTTATTGAAAAGAATCCGTCGGGTCATTGTGAATATTTTGCGGGGGCGTTGGCGTTGATGCTTCGTAGTGTTGGGATTGGTTCGCGTGTGATTGTTGGGTTTAAGACGCATGTTGTTTCGCCTGGGGTTCAAACGATTCGGCAATCCGATGCTCATGCTTGGGTGGACGTGTATCTTCCGCCGGAATCAATATCCGAGCGTGCAACTGGTTCTTATTCGGATTGGTGGCAGTTGGGTGGTTGGATGCGTCTTGATCCTTCGCCTGCTGCCGACACCGCCGCCGCCAATCTTATGAAAACCGTTT
The DNA here is from genome assembly GCA_031254675.1 of Planctomycetaceae bacterium. GTDB lineage: Bacteria > Planctomycetota > Planctomycetia > Pirellulales > Thermoguttaceae > WRKP01. The sequence goes on from JAIRTV010000618.1 coordinate 7,909, forward strand.
CGTTTAGTTTAACCGATTTGAACGAATGGGTTCAGACAATGTGGGGCGAATTTGTGTTGAACATGAATGCGTCGAAACAAACGCAATGGATTTATCAACCTCTTCGGTTGGGGTTCCATTTTGTGGTGTATCGTGTTTTTAATCTTGAATTTTGGAGAGATTTAATGTCGGAGACGGTGCATACTTACAAAATGTTATTTTTTTCGGGGGTTCAATGGCGTTGGCGTGATTGGGGTAATATTGTTGGTTTTGTTGTATTCTTTTTGTTTTTACTTTTTCTGTTCTGGCGATTATTCCGGTGGTTGTTGCCTCGTTTGTTCCGTGGTTCGGGCAAAGGTTGGCGGCGTAGGGCGACGATTGATTTTTATCTTCGTATGGAGCGGTTGTTGATTCGTGTTCGGCGTGAGCGTCATCCTGAAGAAACTCCGCTCGAATTTGTTCGCAACATCGGGTTTATGGTGGAAACATTTCCTGTGGTTGATGCTTATTACCGTGTTCGGTTTGGGGCGGCGGAGTTGACAAACGAAGAATTGCGCGATGTTCGCGAACGGCTTGACCAACTCGAAAAGAAAATCACAGAATAGTTAATAGTTAATAGTTGATAGTGAATAGTTCGCAAGCGGAATTATTACCAAAATGGCAATAATTCCGCTTGCGAACTGTTCACTTTTGGCAGTCTATTTCATGTTTACGTATTTCAAAACGCTGCACCATAAAACTACTTCCATGTCAAATTCCATATCAAATTCCAGTCAAAAAAACGTATTGTCCCCATTTCTAAACAAAAATTGGGATAATTATTCAATAGAATTTTTCGTTGGAAACATCTTGCTATGATGGACGATCTATGGAATAATAAACTCTCATACTCGGAATTGCAATGATCAAGCCATTGGGATAAATTAATGAAACGTCAATAAAAATAATTGTTTTTCAAATTTCTCAACAATCGGAATTTGGAGATTGTTGTAGGAATCGTTAAAGGAGTATCCAATTTTTTCACAGGAGTTTGCTATGA
>JAIRTV010000033.1 GCA_031254675.1 Planctomycetaceae bacterium
GTGATGTTTCGCCAAGGTGGTTGATGTTTTGCCAAAACATCACGTCGGCGATAGCCGACTTGAACCAGTGTACGGCAGGAAATCAAATTCCAAACCGTTTGGTAACATCAATTTCCGTCCGAACGCAGGGGCAACGACAACAACCGTGGATGAAAATCCTTCGGCGAACGGTTGCCTATCTATCGCTCCGTCGAGACAATAGAAAAAGGTTTATTCGTTATTGATCAACCCTTGAACATCACATTGCCCCCCCTCCTCACACACTCAACCCGTCACAAAAACGTTCCGGTTAATGACCGTGGCGAAGCCGCAATTTCTTCCGGCGTTCCTTGTGCAACAATTTCACCACCCAAATCAGCTGCCCCGGGTCCCATATCAATAATATGATCCGCCGCCCGAATCACTTGCAAATTATGCTCCACAACAATCAACGAATGACCCGTCTCAATCAAAGCATCAAAACAATCAAGCAATTGCACAATATCCGCAAAATGTAATCCTGTTGTCGGTTCGTCCATCAAAATCAATGTGCGCCCCTTGCCCGTCCGCAACAAATAAGCCGCCAACTTCAAGCGTTGCGACTCACCACCGGAAAGCGTACTAACCGGTTGCCCCAACCGGATATAATCCAAACCAACATCAAGAAGACGCTTCAATTTATGTTGCGTTTTACTTTGACCCCGAAAAAATGTAAACGCCTCCCGCACCGTCATCGCCAACACTTCCGCAATATTTTTACCACGATAAAGAACCTCAAGTATCTCCGCTCGATAACGCTTTCCACCACATTGAGGACAACAAACAACCTTGTCCGGCAAAAATTGCATGTCAACCACCAACAAACCATCGCCCTTACAATATTCACAACGCCCCCCATCAACATTAAAACTAAATTGACTTGCCGTCAGATTCTTTGTTCGAGCATCCGCCGTCGCCGCAAAAATAGCACGAATATCATCAAATATCTTCAAATAAGTTACAGGATTGGATCGCGGCGAATGACCAATCGGCGTTTGATCAATCAACAACACCTCGTCAATAAGATCATTCAATATCAACCGATCAAACGGCAAACCCTCTTGTACACTTTTGTGTCCAAAAGAACAACTCAACGCCGGATACAACGTCTTTTGAACAAGCGAACTTTTACCAGCCCCACTAACTCCACTAACAACACACAACATCCCAAGAGGAAAAACAACCGTCAAATTTTTCAAATTACGTCCACAACAACCGGTTATTTCAATCACGCCGTTTTCAGGAATCCGCCGTGTTCGACGAATTTTGGGGTTGTGAATTTCGTTAAGATACATTCCCGTTAAACTTCGGGAATCGTTAACCATTTCCTGAACCGTTCCCTGAAACACAATACGCCCCCCCGATTCGCCCGCTCCAGGTCCAATTTCAACAAGATGATCCGCCGCACGAAGAAACGCTTCTTCGTGTTCCACAAGAATAACCGTGTTGCCCTGATCGCGAAGTTGCCGGATGGATTGCAGCAACTTGTCGGTGTCCGCCGGATGTAAACCAATCGACGGCTCGTCCAAAACATACAACATGTCAACAAGCGAAGAACCAAGCACCGCTGTTAATATCGCACGACGTTGTTCGCCGCCGCTAAGAGTTGATAGCGGTCGCGATAACGATAAATAACCCAATCCAACTCGTTGCAAAAATTGAAGACGAAGACGAATTTGTTCCAAAGGAATCTTGCCAATACAACTCTCACGCTCCAACAATTTCAACTCTTCAAAAAAATTATCCAAGTCGGTAATCTTCATATCAGACAATGTTGCAATATTCACGGCAACATCGGAACAAATACCAGAACCGGTTGAACCAACAATTTTCACCGCCAACGCCTCAGAACGCAACCGCGTTCCATGACAACCCGAACACAAAACTCCCTTGACAACTCCCAACCCCTCACAAACCGAACACGCTCCCTGAGAATTATTAAACGAAAATAACTTCGGCTCCAACATCGGAAAATCAATACCGCAGAAAGCACAAGAAAAAGTCCGCGAAAAAACCAATCGTTCAAACGATTCTGCTGATTCCGTATTATTGTTGTTATTGTTATTGTCGTTACGCTGTACCAGAACAACACAAACACCATCACCGTGTTCCAACGCCGTTTCGAGTGAATCAATAATTCGTTCTTCTTCGGCGTTCAACATGAGCCGGTCAACAAGAAGTAATAATTCCCGTTCTTTTTTTTGTCCTTGCCGATATAACTCCGGCGGCAAACCGTTTCCGTCCAGGCGAAACGGAATCTCCGACACAAAACCCCGAACAAAACCCCGCTCTTTCCAAGTCATTGCAAATGTTTCGCCATCCACATCAAGCGACGGAGCAAACGCAATCCGAATTTGTCTCTTTTCATCCGAAAATAAAGACCGGAGAAATGCCAAAATACTTTGAGGGGAATCTGTTTTCACTTCACGAAAACAATGTGGACAAAAAACATGTCCAATTTTCGCAAAAAGCAATTCCAGATAACTATTTATTTCTGTAATAGTTCCGACTGTACTTCGATGGGTGTTGTGAAGCGATCCGGCAGTTACTGCCACTGCGGGCGGAATCCCGTCAATCCGTTCCGCATCCGGTTTTTCCAACCGTTCGAGAAATTGCCGCACAGAAGCGGAAAACGTTTCAATATATCGGCGTTGTCCTTCTGCATAAAGCGTGTCGAGCGCAAGCGAACTCTTGCCGCTCCCGCTTCGCCCACAAAGCACAATCAATTTCCGGTACGGCAAATCAAGATCAATTCCCTTCAAGTTATGAACGAAAACACGACGAAGTTTAATCATCTGCAACTTTGATTTTACGTTAATCCTGACAAAATTTCGAAAC
>JAIRTV010000071.1 GCA_031254675.1 Planctomycetaceae bacterium
GGCCACTAGGATCAATACTATTGGTTGGGTCTGCATGGCAATAGAGATAATTATGTAGAGACAATGGATCATTGAGATTTCCAAAGAACGGATCAAGTCGATTGAATCTTCCGGTAGTTGGATTATAATATCGTTGCCGTAAATACTGTTGACCAATTTTAGAATCAAATTGTTCGCCGCTGTACAAGAATTCTGTTAGCGCAACAGATGGGTCGAAACCAATGGCGTTACCATAAGCGTCGAATGCGTAGAGTTCGACGATTGCATCGGCAAGATCAGTTAAGACTCTGGTACTTCCGTGACCGTCGAACGTGAAATAGAACTCTTGTTCGTTTGTTGTAACGTTTTTTTGCGTTATAACGATTTTAACGGGACAACAAAATCCTTTTTACCGCTACAAAACTTGTTTCCTAAACTAATTGTCAAAGATCAAAAATTATTGAATCAAAATTTATGGTTTTGATTTGTACAATCAGTGTACATTTAAATCGAAGAAAATCAAGCAACAACCAGTAGAAAAAGCAAAAATCCTCCAACAAAGTTTTTTGCTAAAAATAACTTTTTAATTTCTATTGTTGTAGATCAAACTCTTATCAAGTATAATAAATCGGAATCTATTGTAATTCATGGTTATTTGGTTATTGAATTTTGACATGTTGTTTCGTTTTGGAGTGAGGTATTTTATGCAACAGTTTTCTGTAATTCGATTTGTGTTGTGTCTTATGGTGGTCGCTGTCGCGGCAACCGGTCAAAGTAATGAATGGTCGCCGTGTGGTCATGTTTTGTTTCAGATTGGCAGACCGGATGCGCAATCGGCAGAATTTCGGTTTGCCCCTAAATGGCAGGAATTAGTCAAGACTAAAACGGAAAATGCCGCTCTCCGTTACGTAATCGGAAAAAACCGCCCCCGCGATTGGTCGCCGTCTCATCTCAGTACACGCGATATGAAAAACGCCGGACATTCATTCACGTTTGCTATTGAGTTCGAAGCTCAACGAAAATATGAGGAAGTATTGTACTTTATTATTGGCGCCGCTTTTGCCCATCCAACGGAGCAATCGCAAATTGTTGTTGACATCAACGGCAACATTGCCGAGCCAAAACGTCAACCCAAAGGTCCCGGCGGTGATAAATTCAATGCTCTCAACGATACCGGTTACTTTGAACCAATTATTATCGAATTGCCCAAAAATTCCATTGTTCAGGGAACGAACAAGTTGCAAATCACACTTCGTGATGGTAGTTGGCTTTTTTATGATTATTTGGTGTTGTGTGATCAACCCAATCCGCCCCAGCAGTTGCCGCCGCCCGATCTCAAGAAGGAATTTCGTGTCGGCGATATGAAAAATATTAACGAAATTCTTTTTGTTGTCCGAAAACCCGGAACCGATGGGCATTGGTACGCTAATTTTGGTTATTACGCCGCCGACAGCAATCTCCAACCTTTTCCGCTTGGAGCCGGTGCGTGGTTGAATATTTTGAATGTCGATTCGGGACAAGTCCGAACCGTTTTCGAAGATAAAGCCGGTACGATTCGTGATCCGCAATTACATTACGACGGTAAGAAAATTATTTTTTCTTATCTTCCCGCCGGAAAAAAACATTTCAATCTGTACGAAATCAATCTTGACGGAACGGGTTTGCGTCAACTGACGTCTGGTGATTGGGATGATATTGAACCGACTTACACTGCCGACGGTGATATTATTTTTTGTTCCAGTCGTACAAAGCGTTGGGTTCAATGTTGGTTGACGCCGGTGGCAACATTGCACCGTTGCGGACCGAACGGCGAAAATATCCGCGAAGTTTCCGCCAATGTCGAACACGATAATACTCCTTGGGTTTTGCCAAACGGACAAATTTTGTACACACGTTGGGAATATGTTGATCGTAGTCAAGTTCATTATCATCATCTTTGGACAATGAATCCCGACGGCACACGGCACAACACTTTTTACGGTAATCTTGCGCCGGGAATTGTCATGATTGATGCCAAACCTATTGAAAACAGTCACAAAATTGTTGCGTCGTTTTCGCCTGGGCATGGTCGGGCGGAACATTACGGTTGGCTTACACTTGTTGATCCGACACTTGGACCGGATCATCCTGACGGTGCGGTTCGTATCGGGTTTCACAACGACCACGCTGATCCTTGGGCTTTTTCGGAAAAGTCATTTCTTGCCGCACGACGGCAACGCTTGGAATTGATTAACGCCGATGGACGTGAACAAACGCTTTACGAACTTCCCGACGATTTGAAAACCGCCGGATTTTACGTACATGAGCCGCGTCCCATTCAAAACCGGCAACGTGAAATGACGCTTTCCGATACGGTTGATTGGTCGCAATCACACGGACGGCTTGCGCTTGTCAATCTTTACGAAGGACGACGAATGCGCAATGTTCCGCAAGGTTCTATCAAGGAACTTCTCGTTCTGGAAACATTGCCGGAACCGATTCATTATAGCGGCGGCATGGATCAAATTTCCAACGGAGGAACTTTTACGCTGGAACGAATTATTGGAACGGTACCGGTTCAGTCGGATGGTTCCGCGTTTATGGAATTGCCGGCGCTTCGTAGTTTTCTTTTTGTTGCAATGGATCACGAGGGAAAACCGGTGAAACGAATGCATAGTTTTACGAATGTGATGCCGGGTGAAACTTCGGCGTGTATTGGTTGCCATGAACCGCGAACCCAGGCGCCCATGTCGATTGAAACGCCGTTAATTAAAGTGTTATCGCGTGCGCCGGTTCGACCGCAACCGATTGAAGGAATTCCTGACGTGTTTGATTTTCCGCGTGATATTCAGCCGATTTTGGATAAACATTGCGTGTCGTGTCATAACAATGACCGAATGGATGGCGGAGTCAATTTGGTTGGCGATTGGGGACCGCAATTTACGTTCAGTTATCTTAATCTTTCCCACCGAAAAATGTTCGGCGATAATCGTAACAAACCCGAAAGCAATTTCGAACCGTACAAAATCGGAAGCAGTGCCAGTCAACTCATGAAACTGATCAACGAAAATCACGGCGAAGCAAAACTTTCGGACGCCGAAAAGAAAATCGTACGGTATTGGCTGGAAGTGGGAGCAAACTACGCCGGAACTTACGCCGCCAACGGTACCGGACAAATCGGTTGGAGTTATCAAAACAAAATGGTTGTTACCGACGAAAGTTGGCAGGAAGTTAAGGCAATCGGAAATGTTCTGAAGCGGCGTTGTGATTCTTGTCACACAAAGGAAAAGAACAAATTTTTACCTCATGCTTTAACACATAATGTTCCGCGATATAGTCGCCAACTCATTTTCAATTTTACGAATCCATCGCAATCGCGTTTTTTAACAAGTCCGTTGTCGCAAACCGCAGGCGGAAAACAACGTTGCGGTGAAGCGGTTTTCCAAAACACGGACGATCCCGATTACAAATTACTCTTAACGGCAATCGAACGCGGACGGCGTTACATTCTCGAAGAAAGTAATCGTTTCAGTATGAAACCGTTTTACGCCAACAAAGCCTACACTCGCGAAATGATCCGTTACGGAATTTTACCGCCTGATCATGATCGTACAAAAACACCAATAGACCCTTACGCAGTTGATCGTCAATATTGGGAATCACTCTGGTATTCGCCACAAAAATTAGTCGGTCAAACAAAATAAAAAAAGAAAATTTTAAGTTTTTTCTGTTGACCGTCAATTTAACCGAATCGTTACAATTTTATGTTTAACCGCTTAAACGTTTGGCTTTAAATGTTTGAGCAGTTTATTAACAATTTCACTATTTTTTTCTAAACAAAAATGACACGTTTAATTTTTGCAACTCTTTCTTTCGTAATGTTTTCCATCGTGTTAACATTCCATGCTGTTGTTTTCGCGGAAACATTAACGCTTTCAACGGACAGCCAAACCAGTTATGTTATTGTGTTGCCGGACGAAGCAACCGCCGTAGAACAAACAGCGGCAAAAGAATTGAAACAACATTTGGATGTTGTTACCGGTGCCGATTTTAACATTGTCAAGGAAGCCGATGTTGAAGTTGCTAAGCCGCAAATTGTTGTCGGAAATTCCAAACGGGCAAAAGAATTTTTGCCGGAACTTGATGTTGCGAAAATTCTTTATGACGGAATTGTAATCAAAACGGTTGGCAAAAATCTTGTGTTGCTTGGACATCCGCAACGCGGAACTCTTTACGCCGTTAATACATTTCTTGAAGATGTTGTTGGTGTTCGCTGGTGGACTTCAACCGAAACGTTTATTCCGAAAAAACCAACGCTGGAGATTTCCGAACAAAATATTGAATACGCTCCGAAACTAATTTATCGCGAAGCCTATTACCGAGACGCTTTTGACGGCATTTTCGCAACACGGATGAAATGTAACGGCAATATGGCTCAGACAACACCGGAATACGGCGGACATCATCGGTTTCAATATTTTGTTCATTCGTTTTTTCCGTTGATTCCGCCGGAAAAGTATTTTGCGGAACATCCTGATTGGTACAGCGAAATCAATGGTAAACGAAGACACGAACACGCTCAACTTTGTCTGACCAACGACGCCATGCGTGAAGAATTAACGAAAAACGCTATCAATTCTCTTCGCAGAAATCCCGAAGCCAAATTTATTTCAATTAGTCAAAACGATTGGTACGGATATTGTGAATGCCAAAATTGTACGGCAATTGCTAAAGAGGAAGG
>JAIRTV010000220.1 GCA_031254675.1 Planctomycetaceae bacterium
ACATCTTCCGGCTGAAAAATCGGTTGACGGTTTTCGTCACAACAAACCAACACCGCCAATCTTGCCCGAAAATTTTCAAGGTTGATTTTTTGTTTCTTACCTTTTCCGGCAAAAAGTGACATTTCAAAAGCGTCTTTTTCTCTTGCCGATAATTCCCGAACATAAACATACGTCGGTTCAGGTTGATTGGTTTCGGGGTTGATATTACCCCATTCCGTCACATCAACCTTTTCAACAGAAAAATGTTCCAGTTTCAACGCCGTTTCACGTGTTAATAACGTCATTATGTTTTTTCCTTTCATTAAGTATTATTTTTTAGTTAATAGTAGCCAAGTCTCAGCAAGTGTCGATACAGTGAAGTACCGTCAAGTTGTCACTTGAATTTTTAACTTTTAGTTAAATATTACGATTATTTTGATGATTTTCGTGTTGGTAACAGATATTCAGCGTATCCGATATAGTCGTGATTGAACGGGTCTTTTCTTCTTAATTTGTGAAAAAGGATCATATGATTTTTTAAATAAACAGTTGCTCTGATGAGTCTTGTTGTCCAATTTTCGTCCAGTTGCCATAGATGTCCCATCACTTTTACCCGTCCTTTATTGTCTGTTCTCCTAATGAAAATAATTGTTCCCTTTTGTGGTATTTTGTTACTGAATTTCCAATTTTTATCAATGATTTTTCTTGTGTCGGCGAGTTTTATTTTTGTTTCTATTTTTTCCTTAACGGCCTGGACGTAACGCTCAGATTGAGTTTGAATTTCATTGATATTTTTGAAATGAAATCGATCCCAGACTCCGCGTTGCCATAGTCCGTTATACCTTTCAACATTTGCTTGAAATCCGAATTCATGCGGTGGCACAAAAATTGGAATCACCCCTAAACTTAAACATAATTTTGAAACACTCCCGATAGAATCGGGATTATTCGGACCATGAAAAACTGTTCCATTATCAAATTGAGCGTACTCCGGTACACCGACTTTCCTCCCATGTTCTATGATCCCTTGCACTGTATTTTCCGCTGTCATCCTCAAGACCGGTTTCGAATAAGCGAGTCCACTAAACAAGGAAATCCCATTGAGAATGTGAACCATTTGTCCGCCTTTCAAGTAACATTCTTCAATATAATCGAATTGATCCAATTCAGCAGTTTGTCCTTCCTTGTCAGGCAAATACCATCCTTTGGGCGGCGGCATCAATCGTTTTCGATGTTTCCCGTCCAATATTCCGTTACGTTGCAGACTACGATTAATCGTTGTTCGGGAAGGAATGTTGTTACATCCGAGACGTTCCATGTAACCGTTCACTTTTTTTGAAAAATTAAATATGTCAACGAATGATTGATCATAAAACTTTTCTGTGTTTTCCGTGTTCAAATAAAATCAACACCAAAAGAGGTATTAAAATGAAATCCCTTTGCTTTTGGAGAATTATTTCCAACACGCCGAATACCAAAGCAAAGAGTACGTACTCCTTGCAAAAGAGTAGGCGATCTTAGGTAGGCGACCTTTCGCCGAAGGGTTTTCACCCACGGTCGCGTCGGCGCTAGCCGACTTGACCCTGTGTTCGGCTGGTAATTGGACTCCAAACCGTTTGACAACACGAATTGCCGTCCGTAAGCAGGGGCTAGTCGGCTACCGCCGACGTGATGTTTCGGCGAAACATCACCCACCTTGTTGACAACATCACCTACCTTTGAGGAAACAGCACCAAATTGTGCCTGTTTTGTAATGTTAATTTTGAGAAAAGGTTGATTGTTGCCAGCCGATGCCAACCCAACGAAGGGAATTCCCTTAATCAATCAGAACCCGAAAACGTTGCCAACGTCCAGTCAGAAGTGAAATTCAAATTCTTTTTATCGGTTACGATAGAGAATTGCGGAGACGAACAATTCGGTGAGGATTGAAATTCCTCGCTGGAGTCCGGCAATCACAAGTGCATACAAAACCGCCAATTGAGCAGCATCAGATTCCGACAAATTAGAATCGGTATTCGTCAAAAGAACCACCAACAACGGAATTGTAATTTGCGTAATCACCATTTCACGAACTCCCAGCCCACCGGGAATCATCAGCACAAAGCCCGCAACAACCGAAAGAGTTGCCGCCAACACAAATCGCGGTAAATGTTCGGTCAACGCGCCGGCATCCATTCCAATTCCTTGAATTGTCGCCCAAAGACTCAAACCAAGCAAAAGCCAATCAAGACTCATCAAACACCAACCAAATAACACCGTTGGGATTCGGATTTTTTTTAAATTGTCATCGATTTCGGGGTCGCCGCGACCAACTCCAATACGTTTGGCTAAACGCCGGAACACCGGAGGGAATACCGGAAACCCCACAAAAAACATCAAACCAAACGCCGTACATGTCAAATAATAACCACCCGATAAATCACGGAACCAAATCAACACAATCAATGCCGAAATAAATCCTCCAACCGCCATCATATTCAGCGTTTCAAGCACAACCGTCGCCGCCGCAACACTTAAACGTGTTCGTTCACGATTGAGCAGTCCCGCCCGAAGTAGAACGACCATTGCCTTACCGGGAATGTATTTGCCAAGATGACCAATATAATACGCACGAAATGTTTCATACCAATTGGGATTCTGACCAAGCAACCGCATCGTGTGACGCCAGAAAAAAACCGACGGAACATAAGAAATACCATAAAAAAACGCCGAAAGTGTCAGCCAATAATAATTGGGTTGCCATTGAATCCGGTGAATTTTGTTCCACGATTTTTGAAGCTCCCAACCAATCCAACAGAAAATCGCAACAACAATCACGATTTTCACAATAAAAATAAGACGCTTTTTCAAAACGGAATTCATCGAGTGTGGAATGGGGTTTGGGATTGATGACGAACAATTTGTGGGAAACATTTCGAGGAATTGGTCGATTGGACTCAACACAAACTCCACATCGCGAACCCCTCCTTTTGCCATTCAAGAATCAAGAACATCTTTTTCTCGATTTTTGGCTAATTCATTGGTTTCGTCTTCGTATTTTTTGGTCAATTTCTGAATTTCCTCTTTGGTTTCGTCGCGAACATCTTCGGAGAAAATTTTATTTTTTTCGGATTGTTCTGCCATTTTGTTTCCATCGCGGCGGACGTTGCGAATGGCTATTTTGGCTTCTTCGCAAAGTTCGTGAATACGTGTTACCATTTTCTGGCGAACCTCTTTAGACAACGGCGGAATATTAATCCGAATCACTCGCCCATCATTATTGGGCGTGTAACCCAAATCAGAAACAATAATCGCTTTTTCGATATCTTTGAGTGTGGAGGTATCGAATGGACGAATTACTATTTGGTTTGATTCGGGACACGCAACGGTCGCAACCGTTTTCAGCGAACACGGCGAACCATAAGCGTCCACTTTGATCGAATCCACCAATCCGGGATTGGCACGTCCGGTTCGGATGCCGGTCAGATTTTGTTTTAACTTCGCAACCGCTTTGTCCATACGGTCTTCAACATCAAGAAGAATTTCATCCGCTTCCATTATGCTCCTCTCAAAAAATTAATAATAATCGAAATGTTAAGGGTTTGGGTCAAAAGATTATCGCGGGTCGCGATAAAAGTGTGATTAGTATAACAAAGCAAATTCATGGCTTCAAGACCAATAGAACAGCAAACAACACACCACAAACAGAATTTCAGAATTATCGTCTCGTGTTCACCGCGAGACGTTCCCAAAAGTACAAAGATCAAACACTGCAATTTAAGCGTTTTTTCAATATTTTAGTACACATCGTATCTAACAGCAAAATGCAAAAAACTCACAAAAATTCTATTTTTTTCATTGAGATGTTTTTTGATTTTCTCTTGTTGTTTCGAACTACTCAGCGTTTAATGTTATGATAAGCGATGGTTTTGTTGAAACGAGTTTCAAATTTGCCCACGCTGCCCAATCGGCAACGGAATTATTTTTTGTACCGACATCGGCAACAAGACGCAACCGAATTGTTTTGCCTTGCCACGCGGACAAATCGCAAAGGAATGGACTCCAATTTCGTTCTGCCCAAAGTATTTCGCCCGCAAGCACTTCCTCTTTGTCCGGTTCCGCAACAAAAACACGATAGAGAACACCATCCGATTGATCGCCGCCGTTACGAATACCCACTTCGCTGGAAAACGTAATTCCTTCTTCTTTCGGTACAGTAATCGGTTCGCTCAATAAAAACGTGTAACCAACACCACCTCGAAACGGCGGATGAATCGCCCATCCGCGTTGTGTTTTTGTACCGCAATCACATTGTGAATTGGGATAAGCGTAGGCGCCGCTTTGCGAATCCATTGTGGTCGGCTCTTTGCCACGCAAACAATAACCGGTTTCAAAATGTTCGAATAATTCCGGTTGTTGACGAAAATCAAGTACGGATTTGAGTTGATATTTTTGTTCAAATTTCATATTGCCCGCTATTGCAACCAGTTTTAACGGAATTGTTTTCGGTTCTTTTGGCATGTCAATTTTGAACGATAACATCCGCAACTCAGATACGGCAAACGAAATATCTTGTGTTGTTTCCGTTTTTTCACCTTGTTGTAATTCAAAACGAAACGAATTTTCGGCATTAAGATGAGAAGTAATTTCAAAATTAACACAACAGTTTTCCGTGTCAAAAAATTCTTTAATGCTACAAATTGGAATAATTTCAAAATCATAACCGTTGATCCATTGTAACGTATTCACAGGAAGATTCGGTGGAATTGTTATTGTTCCAATTTTTTCACCGGGAGCACCTTTCAATATTTTTGTTTCGGGATGGTCGGGAATATTTTCCGGTTTTGGCTTCGGAGTCAACCGATAACTGAACGCACCGTCAACCGGCATCACATGAACAAAACCGCGTGAATATCGAGTTTCCGCCTTGCCGATGACTTTTCGTTCAAAATCCAACGCAACAACATCCGCATCGGCGTCGTTATCCAAACGAACGGCATGAAGTGTACTTCGCGTTGTATAATTCGGTTCGCCGACAATCATTTCCCAACATCCTTTCTCGTCAACATTTTTCAGTACAATAAGTTGTTGATCACAAAGCAAACGCTCAAATCGATGCGGCAAACCTTTCGGATTGTTACGAATTTCGGCAAAAAGATACGCTGGCGAATCAACATAATCAATTCGTTTGCCGTTCGTGTCGGAACTCATTGCAGTTACGATTTTCGCCGGATCATCAACATACCAACTATTCGGCGATAAAAGTATTGTGGGCGATTGCCAATTTTGTTCCGAATTTCCATTGACATAAATTTTCAAACCGTCTTCGTATTCAACCACAAGCCGATTGAGTTTGACTTGATCGGCGGCAACCGCTTCCGATGTGGTCAATAAATTTCCATGTTCATTGGCGTAACGAATTGATTTGACCTTTTGCGTACCGTAACGTTTTGCGATTTGTTGAACAGTAAAATAAGACCGCAGTCCGCCGGAAAAACCGTAATCCATAGCGAGAAAACCGGTGTGTCCGAATGCAAGTGTTGCGGCTAAAAAACGATCAAGTGCTGTTTGTTGATCCTTTTTTTCGTGAAGATTGGTATTGCCGAAAAACATTTGGGGATTTCCCATTCCAAAATTATTTTCCAACGGATGAATTTTTAACAGATCGAAATCAGCAAGCCAGGTATCGTCAAAAATTTTGTACGTTTGATCCTGGGCGTAATTTCCGTCAGTCAAACCGCTGTAATACCAATGATGTCTGCCTTCACTATAAACGGGACCGTTCCAGATTTTCTTTTGATGCAACATAATTTCACCGTAAGCGTAAAATGTTGCGGCAAAAGTTCCGGCGCCGGGATTACGTGCGTCAAAATCGACATACGTCCATGGATTCACGGCGGTGTGAACATCACAATACGCGGTGTTGAAGCCAAACTTTTTTTGTACGATTTCCGTAATTTTCGGTTCCGTTTGAACTGCTCGTGTTGGTTTTGGATTGTAACATCTTGCCCATGCCGGTTGAAAATTGCCGTCGGGAAGTCGTGTAACCCAATCTTCGTTCCAAAATTCGTTGACCGGAGCGTAATCGGTGTAATTATTGTACGGACCGTAAATGTAACCGAGACCATGAATTTTTTGCGTGTATTCTTTGTGCGCTTCGTCGCCGCCGCGTCCGGGAGCGGCGTAAGTTCGGAACGTAAAGCTCTCGCCGCCGTCACGCCACATTGTTTCGTGATCCGTAATCAACATTTTTTCAACACCGTAACGTCTGATTTTGTTCCAATATTTGAAATCGTTTTCGTGATTCGATGACCCGTGCGCTCGCCAGACACGTTCCGCCGTAACATGTTTCCAAGGCGACGGATTGTTCGGAATATTGGGCAACACTTCTTCAAACAACGGCGAAACAGTTAAAAATAAGCGTTCAAAACAATCGTTACGTTTTCCATCGGTTTTCGGTTTGTAACGGCTTCCGCTGTCGAAAATCGCGATGTCGTCTTCTATTTTATTTTTGTCCGTTTTATTCTGATCAATTTTGTTTCCGAAAAACAACGCAGAAGCATTTGACCGCGTATGATCAATCATCGGTAAAAAGAACAACGGTTTTTTCGGATTGTTTTTGTCAACAAGAATTGCCGGTCGTTCACCTTTGCCGCCGTTACCGGTAAGATACGGCACCGTAATTAATTGCGGATTTTTCGTTCCTAGAATTTCACCGAAAAAAACTTCGCTGACATTGCCGCCCAAACTGCGTACATCAACAATCAATGATTTCTGAACAATTTGAAAACGATATTCGACTTCTTGTTGATCACTATCGTTACCGAATTGCCAACGTGAAGTTACGATATTATTTTCATTGGAAACATTGAGAAGTTTGATTGTTTCCTTTGCCGGTTCTTTAACGAAACGAATTCCGCCGTTTTGAAATTGCAATGTTTGCGGTTTATCGTTTGGCGTTGTCCACGTGAAATTCAAATCGGCGAATGTTCCGGTATTCGGCGTATAATTCCAAACGAGATGTCCATCGCTTCCTTGATATTCAAACTGAAATGATGTTCCGTTATTGGTGGTTGTCAAAGAATTCTTAAATTCCGTGCATAAATTGCTCGGCAAAATGGTTTCTTCGCGATTGGGAAACGGTAATTTATCTGTTCCTGTATTTGTTCCGGTTGTTTGACCTTCCGGTAACGAAATATTTCGCAACGGACGCGGTTCATATTCCAATGGTTTGAGTTCTTCTTTGTAAAAAGAAATATTGTCGAAATAAATTGTTCGTGGTTCGGTGTTACGACCGTTACGAATTTCAAAACCATCGAACTGCGGTGAATTGCCGAGCGTTTTGAGTTGTTCTTCGGAGAGTTTACGATGAATGAGAAACCATTCTTTCCATCGTACGGTATCAAGATGTATTTTAACTGTTTTTCCTGTTTCAGTTTTGAGCAACACGTCAAGTTGAACGCGCGGTGTTGATGCGTCGGATTGCCAAGCCCAGTTGTTGCCGTAAATCCAAATATTGATACAATCGAACGGTAATGTTACAGGAATTGGTTTTGGCGGTTTCAGTGTCATGACCGGCGATTTCGGATTTTTGGTTGGAACAAATTTATACGTTAATTTACCAACATAATTGTCCCATAATTGTTGTTCACGGCTCTGTTCAAAAGTTGCTTCGGATTCAACCGTTTCGACGATCCAGCCGTCAAGATTTTCGAAACCGAACAACATGGGATGCTCATCCTGAATTCGATTGATGTTGACCATTTCGTAAGGACGTTTGCCAATCTTTTCTTCCGCCTTTTCTTCAACGCAATATCCATTCGTCGTGAACAATATTGCGAACAAAAAAAATGTTGTTGATGAAAGGAGCGTTGATAAAAAGGGATGCATGGAATTTTCTCCTATTAATGTTGCGAATAATTCATTGATACAAATCTACGACGGACATGGAAAAACAATAACCAATAAATATATCGAATGATGTTATTCTATTCAAGAGTGTTGTCATTGATCTTTTTGAGTTTTTGTAATTTAACCACAAAGAACGCAAGGATTTTAAATGAGATCATCATTCTTAACGTTCTTTGCGGCTAAATCGAAAATTCATTCCAAATTATGGTAACGTAACTTGATTACCATCGTTGACCATTGCCCAGCGATGATACGGAATTCGTGAAATTGTTACGGGAAATGGATAAACAGATCCGTCACCGATCAAGAACATGGAAACTCCCGGATGAAAACTTCCAAAACGACTGTTTTCCAAATTTTGTCCTCCATAAGGCATATCTGGTCGATTCGCGATGAATCGGACAGTTGGATTGTCGGGATCACCTTCACTTACCGTTACCTGGTTCTCATAACCACCCCCATTCGAACCG
Organism: Planctomycetaceae bacterium; assembly: GCA_031254675.1. Classification (GTDB taxonomy): domain Bacteria; phylum Planctomycetota; class Planctomycetia; order Pirellulales; family Thermoguttaceae; genus WRKP01. The sequence goes on from JAIRTV010000220.1 coordinate 8,340, forward strand.
GCAAAATTATAAGTTACGGGACGTCCCATACCTGATGTTCTCCATTGACCTGTAACAAGAATAGAACAATCTCCGGTAGTATCACGATCTTCAGTACTTCCGCCACTTTCATATCGTACACATTTTCCCACATCTTTGGGACGAATATGTTTTTCGCCGATAAGAATTTGATTACTTGTTCCATCCTGCAACCACGCCAGTGTATCACGTGGTTGCCATGAAGAATAATCTCCGGCAATTTCAATCAATGCAACACGAAATGGAC
>JAIRTV010000315.1 GCA_031254675.1 Planctomycetaceae bacterium
AAAATACTCTCGAAGCCGGAACTCCCGCCAGTTTCGACGTTTTAACAAACGAAATTCGCGGTCTCGCCCTCAATATGCAACTCGAAAAATCCGGAAGCGGAGGACTGTAATAAAAATACAGCTACGAGAATCATGTAGTTATAAAAAAAACGATGACCGCAGCAATTTGCGATGGACTCAATGTCATTTCAATTATTACTTTTTGCCCAAAGTACTCGATTGGCAACTATTGCAGATTGGTGTGGTATTGCTGGTTTGGCGGTGGGATTGATTAGTCTGCTTTTAACGTTACTGACGTTTTGGAAAGTACAAAACGTTAAGGAAACAATTGAAATAGAACGTCAAAAACGAATTTTGCAAAACAGATTATCAGAATATTATAACCAACTTGTCAATGCTCAAAATTTTATTTCGACTGTTTATGAATTAGATATGAAGGATGCTGATGTTGGACGAGACTCGGCGGAGATCATGACTCAACTTGTAACAATTATAAAACATTGTAAACAAATTAAAAAGTATGACCAACTACAATGGTTGGAATTGTCAGATATCGAAGAACTTGAAAACAAAGCGGAAATAGTATTTTCACATTTTTCGGAACGTTCACCTAATCGGAAAACTCTAAAAGACGAATTATGGAAATTCTTACCAAAGTTGGAAACAGTTATTCAGAACATTGAAGAGTTTCAAAAAAATCAAATAGCGGAGTTCAGTTATGGATTCAGAAAAGATTTTACGTCTGTCGTCAACTCTCAAAGAAATGACGCTACAAAAACAAATAGAATGGAACATTGACTGTAAAAGGATTTCCCGTTTTCCTGATAATCAAATTAAGTCTCGATTTGTTGTAATCAATGTGAGAACAGGAAACGATGTTGTACTACAACCATGGCTGGAATATATTTTCAGTTCTCAGGTTGATGACAAAATATTTCGTCTTATTGGCGTATTGGATTTCATTGAAGAGGAAATTAAAAGTGTAAAACTACAACTTTGGAATAAAGATGTTCAGGAATATGAATTTCCAGATCATCCTGCTTTCAAGGAATTGTTTCAATTAGTCAGAAAAATAGAAGCGAAAAAAAACAATTTTTATGTAGCACCGGAAGTCGAAAATTTTGTTGATAAATTATTACAAGAAAGCCATGGTCTTGCTATCAACATGCAAGATTAACGATGAATACAAACATAGAACAATAATGGTCGGACTTGTTACTTTGTGTTTGATTTCAATTTGGAATGCCCTTTCACAAACGAATCTTGTTGTTTCAAGTTTTGGTGGTAAATTTTTATTTTTTATCAGGAGCAAATTATGGAATCTTCAACAAATTTTTCACGAGGAATTCGATGTAATTCTGAAACCAAATTTTGGGGAATACCACTTATTTCTATCGCAATGGGACAAGATATAGAAAAAGGAGAAATACGTGGTCATGCTAAGGGAATTATTGCCGTTGGTGATATTGCGACAGGAGGCTTAGCGATAGGTGGTATTGCTCACGGAGTTGTAGCAGTGGGAGGAATATCTGTTGGAATAATTGCATTGGGCGGTTTGTCAGTTGGAATTGTTGCTTTGGGAGGACTCGCAATGGCTTTGTGTATAGCCCTCGGTGGATTGGCAATTGCTCCCATTGCAGTTGGTGGTTGTGCGATAGGATTTGTATCAATCGGAGGGCTTGCAATTGGATATTATGCCACCGGAGGTGTTGCTTATGGTATTCACGTAGTCAGTTATTCTGTTCAAAGCTCCGAAGCGATTCGTTTTTTCAATAGTTTTCGATAGTATATTTCCAGACGGTACGTAATTCATTTTGTACTATTAATTTCCGTTCCTGTTTTTGGAATTTTTTAATTATTAAGAGTACGATGGCATCAAATCTTGATCTTTTACAAATTCAACGAAAAGGAAATCAATTTTGTTGGTTATTTTTAGCATGTTTACTTATCGGATGTTTCAAGATTGCTTTTGTATGTGTTGCGCTTGAATATGCAAAGAATGAGAAGGCAGATACTACTTCCAGAGAAGTCCGTTTTAACCTTATTGGAATTCAATCGCCTCAATATCATTTTTGGCGTATTTTGGCAACTGTGTTCAATATAAGTGGAGTATTATTGACTCCTCTCATGTTGGTTGCTTGTTTTCGATATTTGCGTTCGCAAGGGGTATTCATGGAAGCGTTCGATACTGTTTTCATTTGTTATGGTTGTACCGATGATTAATTTGTTGATTTGATTGTATATTCTGTATTTGGAAAGTAACTATATTAATGAATTAAAAACGAAATAAAAACTGCCTTTGATGATTATCATTTTGAATAATTGTAAACATTATGCACTTCCTAAACAAATAAGGTTAAAGAACAATGATTGCTCCTCCGACGCGATATTTCGTTTTTGAAATATCTGATCCTATTGATGAATCGCAAAGTCACGTAACTCAAAATATTGAAGAAGCACAACAAGCGTATGAAAAAGGATTTTTTGTTATGATAAATGAGATTGTCCAGTCCTTTTTATCAACAAAACAAAAAGTAACAACAATTATTTCAACAGACTGGACAGAAAGGAACAACCTTCAATGGACAAACAAGAATTTTTGAGCCGTGCCCATGATCGCGCTGTTCTGAATGCAATTCATCAGGCAAGTATTGATATTAGGCAGATAAATAAAAAAGAAACTTCAGAAAAAAAACAATCTCTCGAAACTCGAATTGAAAATATCGAGAAACGATTGAATGTACTTGAAGATAAGGAAAAATTCAGCAAAAAAAATTAGAAAAGGCGGTCTCAATTAAGTTATTGTTGTATCGTTTTTATCAAATTTTAACGTGTAGTTTGTAACACAAATCCCTTTAACCCAGGAATCTGAAAATGAGATTACAAAAATTGTTTATCGTGATTATTTGTGTATTCGGTATGCTTAGCGTGTTGAATTCTAGTACACAAATTGTGTTGGGTGATCAGTTGCCGAAAATCAAAACATTGATTATTGACGGCGATAATAATCACAATTGGAAAGGTACCACTCCAGTGTTGCGAAAAATTCTGGAAGATTCCGGTAGATTTAATGTCGATGTTATTACGCTCGTGAAAGACGAGAATAAATATAACGTCGAAACTGTTACTGCGAATTTGAATCAGAATTTAGTCGGTAACGAATTTAGTCCTGTGTTTGATCAATTTGATCTTGTTGTCTCGAATTTTAACAACCATCGTGGTGGTGCATGGTCAAACGAAACACGTGCGGCTTTTGAAAAATACGTAAGCAATGGTCATGGTTTTGTGGTTTATCATGCGGCAGACAATGCGTTTCGTGAATGGAAAGAATATAACAAAATGATTGCTTTTGGCGGTTGGGGAGGACGAAATCAAACCGACGGTCCTTATTTGTACATTAACGACGAAGGCAAAATAATTCGTGATACTTCCGACGGCAATGGTGGAAGTCACGGAAAACAATGGGCGTTTCTGATCACTAATCGTGAGCCGGAACATCCGATCATGAAGGGATTACCAAAAGAGTTTCGGCATTCCAATGACGAGTTGTACGATAAAATGCGAGGTCCCGCCGAAAATGTTACAATACTTGCAACAGCTTACGCTCAAGATACTACAAAACGTCATGAGCCGATGTTATTAGCGATTGATTACGGTAAGGGACGAGTGTTTCATACCACCTTGGGACACGATACAGCGCAACTCAAAAGTGTCGCATTTATTGCAACATTTTTACGTGGAGCGGAATGGGCAGCAACCGGAAATGTTACACTTCCTGTTCCTAACGATATGCCGGATAAAGATAGTCCGGTAATACGTGAATAATAATAGTTCAAAAAATAAATAATTAGTCAACGGAATTTTCGATTAAAATAGAAAAATATAAAATGAACATAATTTGTATAATTCACAAGTTCGAAACATGTCAATTTTGAAAATTTCGTTGACAACCAGATTGTCTAAATCATCAAATTAAAATTTAATGGACATTAACGCCGGAATTATCGACCAATGGGTCAACGGAATCGTTATGAAACAGAGGGAATTGTTGGATTCTCTTGTTTCCGGCAATGATGTTACGCGAAAAAAGTCTGCCGCATTTGTATTACTTTGTATCGCAACGTTGTACGATATTTCCTACGTTGAAGCCGCTGAGTATTTTACTGATGGTGGAAATGACGCTGGAGTTGATGGTATTCATATCGGAGATGTTGTCGATGACGAATTTGTCGTAACTTTTTTTCAAGGAAAATACAAAGATAATTTAGAAGGGAACAATCAATTTCCTGAAACAGAAATCGATAAGGCGATTGCAACCGTATCCTATTTACTTGATCCAAAAAAGCCCTGTGATTTTCTTAATGATCGGCTTCGTCCCAAAATTGAAGAAGCTCGATCATTGATAAACGATGGTTTTATTCCTTACGTTCATTTTTTTCTGTGCAATAATGGTCAGAAATGGTCGGAAACCGCCCAGAAAAAAATCGATCAATCAGGATTTAGTAACAAAATCGAATGGTTACATGTCAATCATGATAAGTTATTTTCAATAAAACAAAATAAAAAGAATGTCAATGATAAATTTCAGTTACAGGGAGCGGCAATTATTGACGACCAATTTGCGTTTCGAAGAGTGCTTGTCGGCAAAATTCCAGCAATAGAAATAAAAGATTTATTCGATAAGCACGGTGATTTGTTGTTGGAACGAAATATAAGAAGGTATCTTGGTATAACGAATCGTGTTAATAAAGCGGTTGCCAAAACATTGCTGGATGAAAAACAAAAAAATAATTTTTATTTTTTCAATAACGGAATTACAATGATTTGTAACAAATTTCGGCATAATGTTTTTCAAGGTTCGGATTATGTGGTGAGTGTTGAGGGCATAAAAATTGTTAATGGGGGACAAACGTGTAAAATTATTCAGGAAACACTTAATAATTTGCAAAAGAACAATTCTCAAACTGATTTTTCCCGTGTTTTTATATTGTTGCGGTTATATGAGTTGGCGGAAAATGATCAGGAATTTGTTCGAGATATTACTTTTGCAACAAATAGTCAAAATCCTGTTGAACTTCAAGACTTACATTCCAACGATGAAATTCAACAACAACTTGAAATGGGAATATCGGAATTAGGGTTTTCCTATAAACGGTTTAGAGGAGGTGATTCCGTCGCTGAAAATATTTCTCCAACCGAAGCGGCAACAGCGGTATTATCCGTTTGGCGGCAATTACCGCATCAGGCGAAATTTATGCACGGAAAACTTTTTGGCGAACTTTATGATACAATATTTAACGGACTCAATCCGGCACAATTAGTATTAGCCGTTTCAATTTTGCGTCAAGTTAAGGATGTTGAAAATTATTTGGAACGAAAAACACTTGTGTCTTTTGAACGTATTAAAAATTATTTTGTACAAGAAAAAGAATTAACGGAATTGAAGAAAGATTTTATATCGTACTCTTCATATTTTTTAGCGATGATTATCGGTCAGCAACTTTTACGCGAAAATGGAATTTTGTTGCAACAAGTAACTCATCGGAATTTCCATGAATTAAAAGACTATTTAGAAAAACATTTTGGAGAGATATATTTACAATCAATTCAAATATTGGAACGAGCGATTGTTTCATTGTATGGTTCAGACAAAGAGATTTCTTTTCAAAGGCTTTCCGCAACATTTCGACGCGGAGATTTACTGGAAGAACTAAGTCTTACTTAGACATTTAAACCTTTATTTAAAACACTGTAACAATTCGGTGGTTTATCATTGTGATTACTGCTGATATTATGAAACTTTACTAATTTTCAATAAACGTAACATAGGAGTTTTTGCTGTGAGCAACGAATTTACTTATGATCGGATTAACGATTACGCAGCCGTTAAAATCAGTTTGGCAAAACCGAATGATATTCGGGGTTGGTCTTACGGCGAGGTGAAAAAACCGGAAACGATCAATTATCGGACTTATCGTCCCGAACGCGATGGTTTGTTTTGTGAGAAGATTTTCGGTCCCGAAAAAGATTGGGAATGTGCTTGTGGAAAATATCGCGGCATGAAATATAAAGGAATGACTTGTGACCGTTGTGGTGTGAAAATCACTCATTCCCGTGTCCGCCGTAAACGAATGGGGCATGTCGATCTTGCTGCGCCGGTGGTTCATATCTGGTTTTTCAAAGCTGCCTCCAGCCGACTTGCAACTCTTTTGTCAATGAAAGCAAGTAGTCTTGAAAAAGTAATCTATTTTCAGGATTATGTGGTCATTGATCCGGGAACAACCCAAACAAAACTTTATGAACTCCTCAACGAAGAAGAATACCGGAAAGCACGTGAAGAAGACACTACCGGTAAATTTCAAGCCGAAATGGGTGCCGAAGCTATTCGGAAACTCCTTCAACAACTTGATCTTGTAACGTTATCAGACGAACTTCGCATCGAACTTACTGAAACGAAATCAAAACAACGAAAAAAAGACATTATCAATCGGTTAAAACTTGTCGAATCACTTCGGGATAGTGACAATAAACCGGAATGGATGGTACTTGATGCCATTCCCGTAATTCCGCCGGATTTAAGACCGCTTGTGTTACTCGAATCGGGAACTTTCGCAACCAGCGATTTAAACGATTTGTACCGCCGAATTATTAACCGGAATACTCGTCTCAAAAAACTTGTCGATCTGAATGCTCCCGACGTGATTATTCGCAACGAAAAACGAATGCTCCAGCAATCGGTTGATGCGTTGTTTGATAATGGTCGTTGTAAACGTCCCGTTTTGGGTTCCAGTAATCGTCCGCTTAAATCGTTGACGGATATGATTAAAGGAAAGCAAGGTCGATTTCGTGAAAACCTGCTCGGTAAACGTGTCGATTATTCGGCACGAAGCGTTATTGTTGTTGGACCGCATCTTCGGTTACATCAATGTGGTTTGCCGAAAAAAATCGCGTTGGAACTTTTTCAACCGTTTATTATTCGTCGGCTTAAAGAACTCCAACATGCTGATACGATTAAAAGTGCAAAAAAGATGTTGGAACGGAAAGACGAAGAAGTTTGGGATATTCTTGAAGAAGTTATTCAGAACCATCCGATCTTGCTGAACCGTGCGCCTACTCTTCACCGAATGGGAATTCAAGCGTTTGAACCGACGCTCGTTGAAGGTAACGCTATTAAATTGCATCCGTTGGTTTGTCGTGGATTCAATGCGGATTTCGATGGGGATCAAATGGCGGTTCACCTTCCGTTGTCGTTGGAGGCGCAAGTGGAAGCCCATACCTTAATGCTTTCCACGAACAATATTTTTAGTCCGGCAAATGGTTCACCGATTATTTCGCCTTCTCAAGATGTGGTGATGGGGTGTTACTATATTACGATGTCGCGTCCCAACATGAAAGGCGAAGGAATGATTTTTTCAAGCCGTGAAGAAGTTCTTCTCGCTTATGCCCACAAAGTAGTTGATCTGCACGCTTTGATTAAAGTCCGAATGCCAAAAGGACGTTGGCTTAAAACCGACCGGAATATCCGCGAAGGGAAAATTTTTGAAACAACGCCGGGACGGATTATCTTTAACGATATTCTTGCGGCAGGAATGCCCTTTTATAATGAACCGCTTAAATCGAGTGGTTTGCAAGCAGTGATCAGTGATTGTCACGAATACATTGGTCGTCGCGGAACGATTGATTTGCTCGACAATCTGATGCGGCTTGGTTTTGAAGAAAGTACCAAAAGCGGATTATCGTTCGCCACCGACGATCTTATTACGCCGAAAGAGAAAATCAAAATTATCGAAGACGCGGAAAAGAAAATTGCGAAACTGCATCAACATTACGAACGCGGTATTATTGCCGACGCGGAACGTTACAATCAGGTATTGGATATCTGGACTCATGCGCGTGAAGAAATTACTGCGCAAATGATGAAAGAACTCGAAAATGACACACGGCAACAACGTGGTTGGAATTGGTACGTTAATCCGATTCATCTTATGGCAACTTCCGGTGCACGAGGCGGTACGGAACAAATTCGCCAATTAGCGGGTATGCGTGGTTTGATGGCAAAACCGAACGGCAAAATTATTGAAACACCAATTAAAGCGAATTTCCGTGAAGGATTAACGGTTCTCGAATATTTCAGTTCAACACACGGTGCGCGAAAAGGATTAGCGGATACCGCACTCAAAACCGCCGACTCCGGTTATTTGACACGAAAATTAGCCGATGTTGCCCAGAATGTGGTGATCACGATGGATGATTGCGGGACAACACAAGGAATTACCAAAGGGGTGATTTATCGTGGCGAAAAAGTCGAAGTCAGTTTGGCGGATTCGATTCGCGGACGTGTTTCCCGTGCGAATATTGTCAACCCGATTACCGATGAAGAAATCGTTAAAGAAAACGGTTTGATCACTTCGGAAATTGCACGAAAAATCGAAGAACTCGGTCTGGAAAAAATTCAGATTCGTAGTCCGATGACCTGTGAAGCGGAACTCGGTGTTTGTGCTAAATGTTACGGAATGGACTTATCCACATCGCGTTTGGTGGAAGAAGGTTTAGCGGTTGGAATTATCGCTGCACAAAGTATCGGTGAACCGGGAACTCAACTCACCATGCGAACATTCCACATTGGCGGTGTTGCCGCCAGTGGTGTGGAGGAAAGCGAAATCAAATCAAAATATCCCGGAACGGTTAAATTTGTCCAATTGGAAGTGATCAAAAACCAAGCCGGTCAACGAACTTCGCTTTCTCGTAACGGAGCTGTCGCCATCCTTGATCCGAAAGGACGTGAACGCGAAAAGTACAATATTCCGATTGGCGCAACAATTTATGTTGACGAAAATGAAAAAATCGAAGTTGGTCAAAGTATTTGTAGTTGGGATCAACATAGTGTTCCGATTTTAGCGAAGGTATCCGGTTATGTTCATTATGAAGACCTTGTCGAAGGCGAAACAATTCGTTACGAACAAGACCCGCATACCGGTACACAAATTCGTACCGTTTTAGAATCGAAAGGTGATCGACATCCACAAATTGATTTGAAAAACGAAAATGGAACTGAAACACTCGACTTCTATTATCTACCCGGTAAAACATTGATTAATGTTGAAAACGGTGAAAAAGTTACGCAAGGACAATTGATTGCCAAAACTCCTCGTGCTGGTCGTAAGACGGAAGATATTACGAGCGGTTTGCCGCGAGTTACGGAAATTTTTGAGGCTCGTAAACCGAAAGACCCCGCGGTTATTGCGGAAATTGACGGAGTGGTTGAACTTGGTGAAAAACGTCACGGTAAACGAACTATTGTTATTAAAAACGATGAAACCGGTGCTGCTCGAGTTCATGATATTTCGCACGGAAAACACATGCGAGTTCACGCGGGCGATTATGTGAAGGCGGGTGATGCGATTACGGATGGACCGCTTGTTCCACATGATATTCTTCGTATTTCCGGCGAGGAAGAGGTTCAGGAATATCTTGTTCGTGAAATTCAAAACGTGTATCGTAGCCAACGGGTTAAGATCAACGACAAACACATTGAGATTATTGTTTCTCAAATGCTTCGTAAAGTTCGTATTGAATCGGCGGGTGATACGAAATTGCTTGAAGGAATTCAGATTGACAAATTTCAGTTCAAAAAAGCGAATCGTGAAATTGCCGGATGTGTTAAGATCAAAGAACCTGGTGATGCGCAATTGGATATTGGAACGATTATCCAGAAAGACGTTTTTGAACAGATCAATGCGGAAGTGATTGCTGAAGGCGGCACACCGGCAGAAGCGAAAAAAACCGAACTTGCGCAAGCGTCAACACAACTTCTTGGAATTACCAAAGCGGCGGTTCAGAGTTCTAGTTTTATTTCGGCGGCAAGTTTTCAGGAAACAACAAAGGTGTTAACCGAAGCGGCGTTGGCGAGTAAGACGGACAATCTGATTGGTCTTAAAGAAAACGTTATTCTTGGACATCTTGTTCCTGCGGGAACAGGATTCCGAATTTATCAGAATGCGGAATGGCGTTTACGCGACGGAATGGAAGACATGGTAAGACAACAACCAACTTCAGTAACAAAATTTGCGTTACTTGAAGATATTCCAGATCATTCGTCAACAGGTGAACCGGAAACAACACTTGATTTCAATACGCCATTCATCAACGATATTGCGTCCGATTACGACGACAACGACGCATTCGATGAAGACATTATCGGTTACGAAAACGATTGAAATTTTTCGCAACTCATTTACCGCTTGGTTGGAATTTAATAAATTTTAGAACCATTCACGTAATAAATCAAGGTGAAGCAACTACTGATTTGCCTTGATTTATTCGTGTTAATTGTTATGTTTTTTATTTAAACAATGTCTCTCAATAACACTCAAAAGTTTTTTAACGCAACGATATTAGATAAGACGGAATCAAATGATACTGATCTTGCTAACGAAATTGGTATTTCGGATGCGACGTTGCGTAATTGGCGGCGGCTTGGTATATCGGAAAAGGAACACGGTAAAAAATTGCGTTCCAGAGCCAACAAACGCCAATCACAACGAAAATTTAAACCGGACGAATATTCTGATAATGAAACAGTGCTTCGTGAAATTGACATTTATATTGATTATGTTGCAAAAAATAATATTAGCATGCCAGTTGCATTGTATCTTGCTGCATCCAATATCGTTGAACTTAAAAATAATCCGATTTTTCAACGTGAAATGGAATCATGGCATCAGGAAATTGGCAATATTCCGAAGCAACACCTTGACTGGTTTTTGAAGCATAAATTAAATATTGCTAATGGTGATATTCTTGGATTGTTTTATCAGACGCTTCTCACTGAAGGACAAAAAGCGGTAGCAGGTTCTTACTACACACCATCGTCAATTGTTCGGGAAATCGTTAAGGAATATTTAACAGTACAAAGTAAAGTTCTTGATCCGGCATGTGGAACAGGTCAATTTTTGCTGGAAGCTGCGAATATTGTTGCCGACCCCAATTTATTGTACGGAATTGATTTAGATCCGCTTGCTGTGCGTCTTTGCCGATTAAATATTATGTGTAAATTCCCGAACAAAATTTTTGAACCGAAAATTTATTGTGCGGATACATTATCGGATTTCCATAAATCAACTCTATTAGAAATACACAACACAGAAGTTCCGACAAATTATTTTGACTTGGTGATGACAAATCCACCTTGGGGAGGACATCTCAATCCGCAACGGAAAGCTGCTTTATCAAAACAGTTTCCACAAATTATTTCCGGCGAGACGTTTTCTTATTTTCTGATACAGGCGAGCCGGTTTGCCAAAGAAGGCAAATATGTTTCTTTTTTGTTACCTGAAGCGATTTTAAATATAAAAGTTCATGAAGACATTCGTCAATTCCTTTGCAGTACGACGCAAATTTTGAACGTCACTAATTTAGGACGTGTTTTCAGCGGAGTTTTTACGCCTGTTATCCGGCTCGATTATTGCAACAAACCACCGAAACAAAAACAGAACGCAAAACAGATTTTTGCCGTTCATCAAACAAGCAATGATCGTTGTCTTTTAGAGAAGATTGATTCGTTTCCACAAACAACATTAAAAAACCGTGCGCAATTTGCTCTTGGAATTGTTACAGGTAACAATGAGAAACATCTTTTGACGTCTCCAGAATCAGGTAGTGAACCAATTTTTCGCGGAAAAGACGTGGAACCGTTTGTCCTGAACCAAAACAAAGAATATCTCATTTTTGCGCCGGAACAATTTCAACAAGTAGCCAAAGAAAATTTTTATCGAGTGGAAGAAAAATTGATTTATCGTTTTATTTGTAAAGATATTGTTTTTGCCTATGATGATCAGAAACGATTAACACTAAACAGTGCGAACATCTTAATTCCTGAAATTCCTAACTATCCGATAAAAGCATTGGTTGCCGTCCTGAACTCGGATGCCATACGATTTGTCTATCGAAAAAGATTCAACACAATCAAGGTGTTGCGTGGAAATTTGGAGGATTTACCGCTTCCTGTTTTGTCTGACTGTGAAAAAAATGAATTGATAACATTGGCAGATAACTTTATTCAAACTCGTTCAGTAGATTTAATTACTAATATCAATCAGATCATTTTTCGTCACTACAATCTGAATGATGATGAGATAAAATACATCACCGAATTTTTGAAAACGGCATAAATTATGGAAATACTAAAACAAAAATTTGAAACATTGATAATAACATTATCATCGGAAAATCGTCAGGAATTAAAAACACGGTTTGAAAATCTCGTGTCGGTTTACCCGTTCAATGAATATGAATTTATTATTTCGACATTGCTCGGGCTTAGAAAAATTACACTCGATGATTATTACCAAATTCGTGATGAATATTTAGACAGAAATATGTTTTTGTATATTTTTGAAATATCTGCTCCTCGTGTTTTTGGCGAACAGTGGGCGCAAGGACATTTGAAAGAACTTGTACCAAAATTACAACGTCCGAATAGAATAATTGATCCTGATTATTCCGGACAATACGATTTTATATTGGAAATAAATGAACAAAAAATTCGCATTGAAGTAAAAGCCTCAAGAGCCGTTGACTTTGATGACAATATACCTCTTTACGTTAAAGCGTTATCATTTAATTCAAGCAAGCGGTTTGATATGAATTTTCAACAGGTCAAACCAGATTGTTGCGATGTTTTTGTTTGGGTAGCGGTTTGGCGTGATCAAATTCGATACTGGATTTTATCGTCAGATGAAGTAAAATCGAACAAATATTATTCCAAAGGACAACATCGTGGCAGTCAAGGTGAAGGACAACTTCATATTCAAAACGATAATATCAGTGAATTTGATAATTTTTTAGTTTCTTCAGATGAACTCCAAACCAAAATTATTGATGCATTTAAAAGACAACAACAAATAGGAACAAAATAAATCGTTCCAATATTAAATCTATCAACTATCAAATACAAACATTTTTTGTACAATATTTTAGCAATTTTGTTTGAACCATTTTGCCGAATTGTTTACGGTATTGAGAACCATGATCAAATATTTTTTCATTTTAATTGGGATATTGAATTTGTTTGTTATTCCGGTAACTTTGTCGGCAGATACTCCGGTTCCATCAACAACGCCGAAAACAGAATCGCCCGAAACGGATTATAAACCGTATATTCGTATTGTTCCCGAAAAAGCACTGACTCGCAGCGATAAAGATTTGATCACAATGGCACTTCCAACTCAACCGATTGTCAAACCGAAACAATTACGAAAGTTATTGGTTTTTGATTTGAATGTTGATTTTGAGGGGCATCGTTCGATTGTGTGCGCTAATTTTGCGCTGACACAAATGGGGTTGCGAACCAAGGCGTTTGATGTGGTTGTTTCCCACGATCCGGCAGACTTCAAAGCAGAACATTTGCAGGAATTTGGTGCGGTTGTTTTGAACAATACGGTCGGCAACCTTTTTGAAGATGAACAATTGCGACATGATTTTGAAGAATATGTTAAAAATGGTGGTGGGTTGTTGGTGTTACATTCGGCGGCGGAGGCGTTTATTTGTTACGGCGGTGATAAGATTGGTCAGGATGATTGGGCGGTTTTCGGTAAAATGCTGGGAGCACGCAATATGGTGCATCAAGAAGTGAACGAATTGGTTTTTGTTACGGTCGAACATCCAGAACATCCGTTGACGCAATTTTTTCCCAAAGAAGGATTTTGGTATCGGGATGAAATTCCGCGATTTGTTAATTGGTATTCCAGTGAAAAACAACTTATTTTGTTACGAATGGACAGCACTAAATCAAAAGCACAACATTCAGCGTTGAGACAATCGCAAGAGCACGCGGAAAATGATGAGAAGAACCATGCGTTACTTTGGGTTCAACAATATGGTCAAGGGCGTTGTTGTTATATTGCGTTTGGACATAATCCGCGTGTATTTTGGGATTCGGCGATGCTGAAACTTCATCTGGCGGCAGCACAATTTGTACTCGGCGATTTGGACACTTCCGATAACAATAAAACGGAATAATGATTGGAGAACCCACACGAAATAAAATGATAGTTCCTCAAATGTTTACCAAATCTGATTTAGTTCGGTTGCTTCACTGGTATAATTTGGGTTATTGTGCGTTTGGAACAATAATTGTGGTGATTGCTTTTATTTTTTGGCTTGTTACTATTTACATTTCGATGATTTGTTCAACGTTGATTTTATTGCCGTTTCAATTTTTGGGTGGTATGGATAACGTGTTGCCGATTTTGTTGCTTTGTGTTGTTACGGGAGCGGGTTGGTTTAGTTTCACGTTGTTCTTTACCGGGCAATACGATAACGAATTTCCGGCAATTAAAAAATCATTAATTTGGTTTCCGGTCAATCCAGGTTATATTATGTTTCCTTTAATGATTTGTTGTGCTGCTCCTCTTTGGACTGGTTGGGGAATTTCTATTTTCCGCCAATGTTTTTCGTACAACCGATCAAGAATTTTATTAGCGTGGACGCTTTATTGTTATTTAAATGACTGGAATAATTGGGTTGCTTATCCTCAATTCGAATCACAACGTCAAGCGATTTTTCTTCTTTATCGGTTGAATTTAGTGCGGGTATCTTATCGATTTGGAAAACTTCAGGTGAAACGGAAAAAAATGTAATAAATTTGTATCTATTCCGTTATTTTTTTAACAAAATTTGCAAAATAAATATGTTTTCCTGTTCCTCAATTTGTAACTTTTTGAGAATTATCTAAATTTCGTGTTTTTATGCTGACCGCAAGTTCCACTGAATAATTACCGATTTTTTGTTATGTTATCGGCAAAATGCCGTCACCTCTCCATTACTTTAACCCTACAATTACAAACTATGTATTTCTGTCGTATTGTTTACCTATGTGTTCTTTTTTTGAACAGTTTTATTTTTGTACCGATTCCAGTTTTTGCGGAAGACTTTCCGAAACCGTCGCACGAGATGCTTCAACAGGTTGCACGTCTCAAGGCGAAAGAATTGATTTTGATTGATTATCATATTCATCTTCGTGGTGGAATGACGGCGGAAAAGGCGTTTGATTGGGAACGACAATCGGGAATCAAAAGCGGCGTGTTAGAAAATACCGGCAAGGATTGGCCTTTGTCCGACAACGAAAAATTAGCGGCGTTTATCGAAAATGCGCAACAATTTCCTTTGTTGATTGGTATTCAGGTGAATGATCGCGATTGGTACAAAACAACTGACCGCAAACTTTTGGCAAAACTGGATTATATTTTAGCCGACACAATGATTATGAATGACGAAACCGGTAAACCTCAAAAACTCTGGCTCGAAAATCAGTACGAAATACAGGATATTCCGGTTTGGTTGGAGCGTTATTGGCGACATTGCCAAACGGTGGTCAATGAACCGATTACGATTTTGGCGAATCCGACATATCTTCCTCCACGTGTGGAACAGTATTATGATACGTTTTGGACAGAAGAACGAATGAGTCAATTTCTTGATGCAGGAATCAAAAACGGTGTCGCGTTTGAAATTCAATCACCTTCAAAATTTCCTAAACGTGCATTTATTAAATTAGCCTTAAAAAAAGGCGCCAAACTAACAATTGGGCGTAATAATCATAACGATCATCGAGAAGAATTGAAACGTTCACTTGACCTTCTTGAAGAGCTTAATATTACGACAAATAATTTATTGATTTTACCACGTCAACCGTTACGATAGTTTTGTTCGTAACAAATTTCTGCTATTAGAAATACTTCTGTGATTTATTGTCTGCTTTTTTTATTCCTACCTTTATCACGTAAAATCAATGTCTCTTAATGAACTTCGCAAAAAACTTTGGGATTATGATCGACGTTACCGACTTGGTGAGCCGATTATTTCTGATACGGAATACGATTTATTGCTTCGGAAACTTCGGCGGTTGGAAGCCGAAAGCAATGAAAAAATTCCGCCGGACAGTCCGACGCAACGCCTCGGTGGTGAACCGATGGAAGGATTGGCAACAGTGACTCATCGTGTTCCGATGTTGTCGATTGAAAATACGTACAATATCGGAGAACTCCACGACTTCGGCAATCGTGTTGCGAAATTGCTTGGTGATGCTTCTGATCTTGACTTGAACGAGTTCCAAAAAACAGCTTGGATTGTTGAACTGAAAATTGATGGAGTTGCGGCTTCTCTGATTTATGAAGACGGATTTCTTGTTCAAGGATTGACTCGAGGCAATGGTATTTTTGGTGACGATATTACGCATAACGTGCGAACATTGCGTGATATTCCGTTGAGACTTGCAACGAAAAAGCCGCCGAAACAGATTGAAATTCGTGGTGAAATTTATATGCGTAATTCTGATCTTGTTTTGTTGAATCAATCTCAAGAGATAGCCGGATTGACAACGTATGCGAATACACGAAATGTAACCGCTGGCAGCATACGATTACTCGATCCGAAAATCTGTGCGGAACGTCGTCTCCATTTTTTTGCACATAGTATTGGTTTTTGTGACGGATTGAATGTATCAAATCATTACGATTTTTTGAAGGAGTTGGAGAGTTACGGACTTCCCGTAACACCACACGTAAAACGATTCAATTCTTTTTCCGCTGCTGTTGATTATTGTGAATTATTGTACGCAACTGATGAAAACTTTTTATCGAACCTTGATTTTGAAATTGACGGTCTTGTTTTGAAACTTGATCGGTTTGATCTTCGCGAAAAACTTGGTTCTACGTCAAAATCACCACGTTGGCTGATTGCGTACAAAGTAGAAAAATATGAAGCTGTAACAAAATTATTGGATATTCGTGTTCAAGTTGGTAAAACCGGTACGATAACTCCGGTTGCCGAATTGGAACCGGTCGAATTAGCAGGAACAACTGTTTCCCGTGCAAGTTTGCACAACGCAGAAGAAATTGAACGAAAAGATATTCGGATCGGCGATGTTGTCGTGGTCGAAAAAGCTGGCAAAATTATTCCGCATGTTGTTCGCGTTGAAAAACATAAACGTACAGAAAATTTGCCGCCGTTTGAATTTCCTAAAACATGTCCTGTCTGCGGCAATATTTTGTCGCAAGATAACGGTGGCGTTCATATTCGTTGTAATAATTCAAAATGTCCCGCTCAAATTAAGGAAAAATTACGATATTTCGCCGGACGTAACGCAATGGATATCGAAGGTCTTGGTAAGGAATTGATTGATCAGTTGGTGGATTCGGGACTTGTCGAAAATTTTGGTGATCTTTACCGGTTGACTTGGGACAAAATTCGTTCAAAAAATCTGGAACGGATGAAAGCGAAACCTAAAAAGCCGGATGAAATACCGTTACTTGTCAAAAATCTTCTCGACGGTATTGAGCAAAGCAAAAGTCGTGATTTTGGAAAATTTCTGAATGCGTTGAGTATCCGGCATGTTGGAATTCGCGTAGCAGGTATTTTAGCGAAACATTTTGGAACTTTTGAAAAACTTCGTGAGGCAACCGAAGAAGAATTGAGCAATGTTAATGAAATTGGTACAATTATTGCTAAAAGCGTGTTCAATTTTTTCCAAACGGAATCTGCAATGATCGACGATTTGATCAAAGAACTTGATGACCGTATCATTCAAAGCGGCAACCCAAATCGAGAACAAAAAAACAAAGGAAGTATGTTATTCGATTTAAAATCCGATTCTGATACGGAATCTGTTGTTCAAAATTTACCGTTGCGAGATATGATGATTGTAGTTACGGGAACGCTGAAACATTTTAAACGCAACGAAATTGAAGAGGTGATCGAAAAACACGGTGGACGTGCCACATCGAGTGTTTCGTCCAAAACGACTTTTGTTCTTGTCGGTGCTGAACCCGGCAGTAAACTTGCCAAAGCCGAACAACTTGGTATCCGTATTGTTTACGAACCGGAATTTCTCGAAATGTTGGGACAATAAAGGGAAATATCCCAGATAGTAGAACATATTAAGAATTGGCGCGTGTAAGTGTGTTTAAAACGTTATTGAGCGTGCCACTTTCGCTTGCACTCGACCTATTATTACATTTTGGATGCACGATAACGTAAATAGAACCCAATAATAATCAACAAAACACCCGCAACCATTAGAATAATGCGAACAACATTGCCCATCCGTACCGGATCGCTCGACTCGGAAAAACCATAGTAACGTAAAAAGACAATGTCATCGGGAATTTTACCTCGTTTTACAGACACCAACTCCTGTATTTCATGAGATATTGTTTCACCATTATTTAATGAGTAATAGATCATCTCAATTCGTTTTGGCAACGGAATCCCCTCAATAATGTGATAATCTATTTGATGTTTGACATTGGCATATTCACTTTTTTCTGATTTATTTTGAGGTACGGCTTCGATTTTAAAGTCATATTTTTTTATTAACCAAAAAAGATTAGGAATAAAAGTGATCGTACCTTCGAGAATTTTGTGAACCTCATCAACTTGATAGTTGCTTTGAAATTTTAATTCAGTAATTACTCCATCCTCACCATCTTCGATATTTTTTAAAACCAAAATCTCAAACTCATCTGATTTCAATAATTCTTCAAACCAACCTTGCTCGACCATCATTCCATCGAAAATGATAGAAGTATTTGGAAGTAGTTTATTATAAAATTGGTGATCGGTTCTAGCATAATCAGGATTATCAAACATCCTTGTTATTGTCCAAGACGAAGATACCGTAGCCTTTCTTAAATGAAAAGCATATTTTGAATTAATAGCAAAGAGTGATTCCCATGGAACACCATGATAAGATAAGAAATGATTTAACTCGTTGTTCTTATCAAAACATATTCTGAATTGTCTGGATACTTTATGAGAACCAGCCGAATAATCAGATGCAACCATCATATCCAGCCCTTTCTCATATTCTTCTTTTAGTTGTTTCCAATTTTGTGTTATTTCGAAAGTTAATTGTTCCTCAGTAATAGTGTTATTGTTACCAAATGTAATATTTACGAACATTAAACTAAATAAATAACATACCAAATAAAATAAAAAGTTTTTAGAAAAATATTTCATCAGAATAATATTCCTTTTTTTAACAACAACCCTTGCCAAGAAAGTATCCGACGTTAATTGATTAAAAAATTGATATTTACAAAAGACCGGCTCTGGGTGTTTATAGTAGTTTTAGCGTAACGACCAGTAACCCGTGTAGCCGATCATGAATATCCAAAAAGAACAAAAACAATAAACAGAAATTAATTTTCATACACTGAAATCGGAAAAACCGTTCACAAATAAACAATATAAATCTTCAGTATTATAGAAGAAAAACTCGAAGAATAAAAGCCTTATTGAATTGTATTCTCAAATAAGATAAAATCAAACTCAACAAAATAATAACTTAAGCTAAAAATAAAATTGAACTCAATAAAAAAATAATCATGTCATCGGTCATTTCCATGTTTTTAGGAATCATCATCCGAATGTATTGGGAAGCGGATGAATCGACTGACGCCCATATTCAC
>JAIRTV010000361.1 GCA_031254675.1 Planctomycetaceae bacterium
GAGTTCCCCGAAACCAACGTTAAATCAAACAGCGTTGGCAGGAATACCCGCCCAACTCTTGGAACGGTTCCTCATTATAATTGGCAAATTCCCGAAAATCATACGTAATACGACAATCAATTCGGTCATTGACCGCTTTATTTGAACACAGAAAACACAGAATACATAAAATACACGGAATTGTTTTTCCGTTTCCGTGTTTTCCGTGTATTCTGTGTTCAATCAATTTTCTTTTTCCGTGTTTTTTGTGGATTCTGTGTTCGATCAATTCCTTGAGGCAAGGGTTGTTTTCGAGTTTATTTTTTCTTGCCTTTGGCTTTGCTAATGATTTGCTTGAATACTGTTTTACCGGAAACAGGTTTGCCGGCTAAAATGTCCTCCTCCGTGAAAATCGACATCAACACTTCGGCGTCCGTTCCTCGATTTCGGTCATACGAAATGCAAATCCGACCATCAGGAAATTGAAATCCGTCCGGATACGAAACTTGCCCGCGTTCGTCGAGAACCAGTCCGCCTTTCCATGTTTTGCCGTCGTCTTCCGATAAAAACGCCGTAAGCATAACACGTCCTTTTGTCACTTCATCCATCTTGCCATGGCGAACAAACAGAATATTCCCCGAATCCAGTTTCCTAATAAAAAATCTTGCCGCGATATGCGGAAAGGCTTCGGTTGGTTTTGACCAAGTTTTTCCTTGATCCGTCGAAAACGATTGCATTATTCCTTTTCGCGCTGTTCGGGCAAGCATCCAAAGCGAACCGTCCTTCCGTTCAACAATCGAATGTTCGTCAAACGAAAACTGCTCCACCGGAAAACGACAATGCCCCAAACGATTCCACGTTTTTCCCTGATCGCTCGACGTAAACACATTGGCGCCGCGTTGATTGTTGTCTAAGTCGTTGTTGGCTTCGGCGAGGATGTTTTTCGGGTTAATCATACTGCGTTCCCAAAAAGAGATCGGCAATAACCATTCGCCGGAAGAAATCACCGTCGGTTTGCAAAGTGTTGCTCCGTGCCAGATTCGAACCGGAGTTGACCAAATTGGGTTGTCGGCGTCGGGATTTTCGCACACGGTTGCCCAATCACCGGCACGACCATCATAATAGCCCATAGATTGATCAAAGAAAAGCCAAAGCCGTCCAAGCGGATCCGTCCAAAGATTACCAACCAAAATGCGACGTCTTAAACCGTTTGGGGCGTTGGTTGGGTCGATGACCAATCGTGGTTTCGACCAAGTTTTGCCTTCGTCGTCGCTGGTCGCCAGAACAAAAAAACCTTTATCGCTATCGCCGCCGGAAACCCAAGCCGCCCAAAGTCGCCCTTTTGGGGTTCGTTCGATGCCGATGGTCATATTGTAATCACGGTGATCGTCATCGTATTCCGTTCCGGGATTCGTCAAAAGTTTCGGCGTTTCCAATGACATATCCAGGATTTTTTTGTCGGCTTTCGGCGGCAATTTGTCTTGCGGCGGAATAAGAGGCATCGGTTTCGAATCGTCGTATTTTACCGGCAAAATATGATCCAACGGCGGAAGTTTGGCGCGAACAAAAACCGCTTGGTGTCTATTACTGTCAAACGCAATATGTAACCATTTCCGGTCTGGTGTCACATAACCTTCCGGATAATTCAGATTGCCTTTTTTGCCGTCCAACGACTCCTCAACAAGAACCCGTTTATACGCCCAAGTCTTCATGCCGTCGAAACTAATCCAAAGTGCAAGCGGTTTTCGTTGGTTTGGATTCGGGTTGTGGACTAAAGCAACACAATCTTCACCAAGCAAAAAGAGTGCGACTTTCGAACTTGGGTTTGGAATATCGGTTGCTTCGGCAACTTCAGACCATGTTAAACCGCCGTCAAGCGATTCCGCTTTGTAAAGTGTTGTGCCGCCGCCCCAACGCGGGCGAATCAGCATAACAATCCGACCTTTGGTCGGTTCAACAATCGCCGGCTCCGCCCAAAGATGCGTGTTGTCCGGCAACGGGCAACGGATATTACCGTGTTCCGACCACGTTAAACCGCCGTCTTGCGAAATCAGAACACCATTGCGAGAATTTGTTACCGGCGTATTGTAAAGTTCCGGATTGTTCCTGTTGCGTGAAACTTTCGGATGATTTTGATCGTCGAGTTTACCAAGATAATGTTGGAACGGAATCATAATCCGTTTGTCGCGAGTAATAATGTAGGGTCGCATAAAATTCGCTGCTTCGAGTCGTCCGGGCAAAGGTTGCGGTTGGCTCCAAGTGTTGCCGTTGTCGGTGCTGGTCGCCGTCCAACTTCGCCATGACCAATCCCAAGTCTTGCCGTGCGTCGCAAAAAACATCGTCATCCGCTCTCCGGTCACAAGAACTTCGGTTGGTCCTTGCCCTTTCGTGTTGCCTTGACGGGGGATGTTGATGTTGACCGGCTGGAGTTCGCTCCAAGTGTCGCCGTTGTCGCCGCTGTAAATAACCCCAATAAAATTTTCCGCCGACGGCTCCGTCGTGCCTCCAGCAAGAAAATACAAGGCAATTCGCCCATCCGGCAAAACACGCGGAACCGTGTCGCAAACCATCCAACGATCCGGTTTAACCCCGTCGTAAGCCAAAACAATTCGATCTTGCTTGGCATCTTCGGCGGCTTGCTTGTCCCAGTCAACCGCTTCAAGCGGCATTACCATCGCCAAAACCAAAATCAACGACGATATTAATTTCAAAAAAATCATTGTTCTATTTTCCTTCGTTTGGGGGTTCAAGGTTGAATTGAAATTGATTCTTGCCCTCTTCAACAACACATTGAAGTGGCGAACGAGTTGGATCGGCGTACTGAGCGGCAACAAACGACACGACAGGAATATCGAGGTCTGGTCGATCAGGATCAGCTGTCCAATTGGGATCATTTCCCTCCTTGATTACGGTAACAACATATTTTCCGGAAATCACACCAAGGTATTTCGACTGCGTTTTCATAACAGCCAAACCGTTTTGATTAGTAATTCCGAAAGCAAACCATTTTGACGGAGTTTCAGCATGTAGATCGACTGACGCTCCTTCAAGAGGTTTTCCATCAACGTTGATAGTAATAAAGCATGGGTGTAAAGCCGGCAAATCCGCCGGACGAGGCTCGCCTCCACAACCACATAGAAAGATCATGAAAATCAAGCCATTCAAAGTGAAAAAAAGCGTATCGTATTTCATTTGATTTGATTCTATATCGAAAAAAGTGTTCTTCAAATAATTCACGGCAAAATGTTTACGGCAAGTCTAAATTCCTGTACTTTCGCCACCGCTTGCGCTTCCCATTGCTCCCCAAACGCCATACGGTGACGGATCGTTAACCCGTTGAGGCGAGGTCATCGTTCCGGTATCAATTGTTTCTGTTATGAAGCGTACGGAACCGTCCGTCATGGCACCGTTTGCGCCGCCGGAATGATAACTGGTCGCACAACTCGCCGCCCATCCATAGACCGTGGCACCGAAAATACAACTTGATGAATTCGGAGGCAGAACCGTTGTAAAACCAGCCGTGAAGGGACGACCGTCAAAAGCCATGATGCCAATTTCATTATTCGGAAAAGCGGTTGCTCCAACATAATAACCGG
>JAIRTV010000384.1 GCA_031254675.1 Planctomycetaceae bacterium
TTATTTTAGAACCCCTTTTTTATCTCTGGAAAAATTTTTTATGAGCGAAACGATTTCGATTATTGTACCAGTTTATAACTGCGAGAAATATCTTGAAAAATGTGTTGATTCGATGTTAGGTCAAACCTACGGCGACCTTGAAATTCTCTTGGTCAACGATGGTTCAACAGATGGCAGCGGTGCACTTTGCGATCAGTATGCGAAACGCGACAAGCGGGTTCGTCCCATTCACAAACCCAATGGCGGCGTTTCAACGGCACGCAATACGGGAATTGAAGCGGCGACTGGCGAATACATTTCGTTTATTGACAGCGATGATTGGATTGCCCCGAAAATGTATTCCGAACTCCATCAAGCATTGACAAAAGATAACGCCGATATGGTAACACTTTGTAGTGCCGTGATTGTTGCGGAAGAGGGTTATCAAATACCGCCAACATGTCCTTCGCGTCCAATTTATCTGGAAGGATTTCATCCTGCTGTTGAATTTTGGAACGAATATCTCGATCAAGAGCCGCTCCTGTCAATGGTTGTTTGGGGAAAATTGTGTAAACGAAGTTTCTTTCACAACCGTCGTTACGCTGTCGGACGACTTTATGAAGATACTTTATTATTACCGGAATGGTATTTAGATTGTAAAACGATTACTTGTTTACCTGGCGATTATTATTTCTATCTTCAACGACCCAGCAGTACAATGCATGGAACATTGACACCGGAAAAATATTGCCAGTTTATTGATTCGCGGTTACATAAAATCAATACGTTTTATGACCGCGGTTTAACGGATCTTTCGTATGCCTTTGATTGTTTTTTAATTCAAGGATTATTAAAATTCTTCGAGTTTGCACTTTGGCGTTTGGATGAAAGTGAACGGCAAAAATGGTTACCGGAATACGAAAAACGTCTTCAATGGTTTAAAGATCAGGATTGGACAATCCATAACGGCAAAACGCGATGGACACGAAACCGCCGAGACCTCTAAAATGTTTTTCCCATTCCCCTACTCTTTACACCGTATAAGATTTTATTAAAATAGGCTTATCAAATATCCTTATTTGATTTTTACTAAAAATAGATTTGAAAACAAATCTGGAACTTTTATTAATTTACGAACAATGAAATACGAACAAATTAACGAAACCTTGTTTTGTCGGTTTGATGCCGAAATGGACACGATAACTTGTACAAAAATTGCCGACGAATTGGCAACTCAAATCAAGACCGCCTTACAGGAAAAATCTGATTTGAAAATTGTATTCGATCTTAGCGAGACAACTTATATCGCTTCATCGTTTCTTAGATTTTGTGTTCAATACTATAAAATGGTTGGCGCGGGACGTTTGACCGTAACCCATGCTTCGGATAACATCAAGGAAGTGTTTGAAATTGCTGCCTTGACTGAAATTTTGTCCTTAAATTAATCTCCGGCTTGTTTCCTCTGTTTTACCATAATTCTGTCGGGAAACAGATATTATTCGTTTCGGTAAAACAGAAAACAAATTCGATATTTTTATTACAAACCAATTAATTATCAAAAAATGTCAACTCCGAAAATTTCAATTATTATGCCGATTTGGAACGTCGAAAAATATTTGCGACGTTCGTTGGATAGTCTTTGTGAGCAAACGCTCAAAGAAATTGAAATAATCACAATTAACGATTGTTCGCCGGATAATTCGTTAGCGATTCAGCGTGAATATGCTGCAAAGGACAATCGTATCAAAGTGATTAATTTCACCGAAAACCGTGGTGTTTCTGTTGCGCGGAACGCCGGACTGGATGCAGCGGAAGGCGAATATCTTGGATTCGTTGACCCTGACGATGCCGTTGAGCCTAAATTTTATGAGGCATTATACACGAAAGCCAAAGAACGAGGAGCGGATATTGTTAACGGTAATCGTAAACAATTCGACTATCAAGGCAACGAAGTTCGTGATGCACAAAATTATCATGTCCGTTTCTGGGACGCTCAAATACTTGGAACTTTTTGGACAGGAATTTATCGAACAAGTCTTATTCGTTATAATAACATTCGTTTTCCTGAAGAGTTGACCATGGCGGAAGACCTGGTATTCCTCTACGATGCGATGTTTAAAGCGAATAAAATTCTGTCATCCGATTTTGTTTATTATCATTATCACCGTCGTCCGGACAGCGCATACACGGAAAATTCCGGTTTTAATCAAAAACAGATCGAAGCGGGTATGAAAACGTTGGTTATTGTCGCATCAAAATTTACCCAAGCTTATACAGAGTGCGTGATTCCGAGTAACATTTACGATAATTTTACCTATAAATTTCTTGCCAAATGTATTATGTTCGCAACAGGCACCGACGACACACACCTCAAATACAAATGTGCCAAAGCGGTTTTTGATATTTATGAGCAATGTGTTCGGAAAGAACATTTACTTGACCGTTTATATGAAGATAATTACAACACGTATCTCTGCCTGAAAGCGAACAACGAAAAATTGTTGACACGATTTCTTGTGGAAAATGCAACGATTGATGATATTGCCGCCAGCGACGATGCCTTACCTGCTGTTTATTTGGAACGTTAATCATGTTTATTGCTGGAATTTTATAACAACTAAAAGTTCGATTTTATAAGGAAGAAGTGTATCGTTATATTTTTTGTACTTAAAGATCGAATTGTTGTTATTCCCACAAAAAAATGAAAACCTAATTTACAAAAACGATAAATTGTTACTTGATGAAACATTCCTAAATACATTGATGTCTTCTAACATTATCAAAATCAATTTGTAAAAAACACAATATTCATCGTTCAATGAAGTATAAATGATTCGTTTATTTTTACTCGTTGCCTTAGCAGATTATCTTAATGATTTTCTTGCACAAATTGCATCGTACGTTACGGAATTAATCGTTGAAAACCAAGATTAATCCTTCATAAAAGTTTTACCCTTTTAATCAATTTATTTACAGACAATGTCTTTGACAGTATCAAAATCGACGGGACGTATCAATCGTGAGAATGCAGACAAAACATTTGTTGATATTTTGCATCAACAATCTCAGCAAATTCCGCAATGTACGGCGGTTGTTCATTTGGAGACGGTTCTCACTTTTGCCGAACTTGACGCTATGTCGGATGCGCTTGCAGCCGAGTTAATTAAAAACGGTGTTCGGCGTGGTGATCGAGTTGGTATTTGTCCGAGTCGTACGGAAATTATTCCGTTGTGTCTTTTTGGCGTGTTCAAGGCGGGAGCGGCTTATGTTCCGCTCGACCCGAATTATCCTGCCAAAAGATTATTGTACATGATTGAAGATGCCGATATTCGAACAGTGTTAAGTGAAGCGAAATTTTTTGATCGTTTCACTGATTTTACCGGTACGGTTATTGACGCTCGTCAAGTTTCCCAACAACCGATTTCCGAAACAATTTCGTTTCCGACGATCACGCCTGATGATTTGGCGGCGGTGATTTATACTTCCGGTAGTACCGGCACGCCCAAAGGAGTTCAGTTGCGGCATCATAATTTGATGTCCGTATCAACACATTACAAAAATCTGCATAATATTACACAAAATGATGTGATGAGTGCTTATGCCGGTTTTTCTTTTGTGGCGAATGTTTTTGAATATTATCCATCAATTCTTTCCGGAGCTGCGTTACATTTTATTGACGATTCCATTCGTCTTGACCCGCGTGCGGTCAATCGGTATTTCGAAGACAATCATATTACGATTGCTTTTTTACCGACGGCATTCGGTTATCGATTTATAACACAAATTAAAAATAATTCGTTACGTTTCGCAACGTTAGCGGGCGAACGATTTATTCCTATTGAACAATCGTTGTCGTCTTTCGAAATATTCAACGCCTACGGAACAACCGAATGTGCCTCTTACATTTCGACAACACAAATTCTTCCCGGACAACAACATATTACGGTTGGAACAGCAAACGATAATATGGAAATTTATATTGTCAATGAAAACAACGAACTTGTTCCCGCAGGTGAATCGGGCGAGTTGTGTGTTGCCGGTCGTCAAATTGGTTTCGGTTATCTTCATTTGCCGGAAAAGACGGCGCATGTTTTTGTACAAAATCCGTTCAACGATTCGCCGGATTATGCGCGGATGTATCATACGGGCGATGTTGCCCGAATGGACGAAAACGGTCAGATTGAAATTCGCGGACGTTTGGATCATCAAGTGAAAATTCGTGGTTTCCGTGTGGAACTTGGCGAAATTGACACGGTTGCCCTGCAATGTCCGGGTATTGCCGAAGCGGTTACTGTAACAGTTCCCAGTCCTGATGGCGAAAACAGGTTGGTTATTTATGTTTCATCGCCAACAAAAGTAGAACCGAAAACGTTACAATCTTTTATCGGTGAAGCGTTGCCGCCGTATATGGTACCTGCTATTGTTGTTCAAATAGATAAATTGCCGCGTAATTTCAGCGGTAAAATAGATCGTGCTGCTCTTCCGGCGGTAGAATTACCAACCGCAGTGGAAGTTGGTGATTTGCCACAAACAGATACAGAAAAAACGCTTGCCGATATTGTTGCGAAAATATTGAAAATTCCGGTTGAAAGTATCGGCGTGAATACTGATTTGTTCGGATTCGGATTGGATTCATTGTTGGTGTTCGATCTTATCCTTGAAGTACAAAAACAATTTAATGCGGAATTGACACCGGAACATGTAACACAAAATCCAACCATCAGCGCATTGGTAACATTGTTATCGTCGGGCAGTATGGAAAGTATGGGAATCGAAAAAAGTGAAATTGAAGAAGATGTGGATGCGCTTTATCCTTTGACGTTTCATCAACAATCGTTACTGAATGGTTATTTTGCTGATCCGAATAATATCAAAGACAATTTATCTTGGAAATATGACTTTTCGGAAACAACAGATATTGAAAAATTGGCATCGGCAACCAAGACGGCAATTTTGGCGCATCCGCTTCTGTCGGCGCGTTTGGTAAAAGACGGCGATGTTTATTTTTGGCAACGGAATAATACGGCAACAATATCTATTGAAATTGATGAGATGAGCGACGAAGATTTTAATCATGAAGAAGAAACGTTTATTCGTCCGTTTAATCTGGTTTCCGGTGAACCGTTGTATCGTATCAAAATTTATAAATTACCTTCCTCCGTGAAAATGCTTTTTGATATTCATCATTCCATTTTCGATGGTTTTGCCAAAAAAATTCTTTTAGAAGATATTATTGCCGGTTATTTGGGCAAAAAAATTGTTACAGAGAAGCCTTCAGCGTTGACGGCAGGATTATTGGAGCAAAATCAAGTCGATTCGGCAGATATTGAGGAGAAGTGTAACGAATTGGCGCGGCGGATAAAACAATGCGGTAATTTAACAAAATTGAACGAGGAAAAACAACTAGACAAACCAGCGGGTTATGCGGTATTTTATGAGGGTAAACCATTTTCCGCAACAGAGATTCATAATTTTTGTACAGAACATGATATTTCACCCAATAGTATTTTTATTAGTGCGTTTGCGTCGGTGGCTGCCCGACATAGTGTACAAAAAGACGCTCTGTTTGCTTTTATTATGTCGGGAAGAGATCAAAATAATTTCCACATGGTAGGTGCGTTCATTAAAACGGTTCTAGTTCTTATCCAATGCGATACGAATAAGTCGTTGCTTGAGAATTGCCGAACCGCTGAAGAGAACATGAAATTATCGGCACAGTGTGCGAATACAATACTTATCAAATCATCGACAAAACCGGAATGGCAAAATTTATCTCTATCTCTATCTTTCCCGCCTTTGTTGTACATTTTTCATGGAAATCTGTTGGATGCGGAACAAATGCCGTTATTGGAAGGGAAAAAAGTTTCTCACACATTTATTCAAAAATTAGATGCAGGAAATCAATCCGTTCCGTTTATTCCTTTGGAATTTATTGTCGAAGAATCAAAAGGTAAATTTTCACTCAATTGTAAATACAACTGTGCCTTGTTTGACAAACAATTTATCGTTCAATTTATTACAGAAATTGAAACATTGATCGAACAGTTAATCACAGGAACATACGAAGACGGAACACGTTATCCACTTTCTGAAGAACAGCGTAAATATTATTCTTATTGGTCGTTGACTGGCGGAATGGTTATGATGCCGCTTATGCTGAAATTTCCTGATCATGTGGACACTAAAAAACTGGCGGAATCATTTTGTCAGGTAATTCATGCTCATCCGTTTCTCAAAGCGAATATTCAGATCATTGATGGTGAACCTTATTGGAAACGACAAGATGCCGCCGAAGTTACACCGGTCAACATTTGCCACGTTTCCCAAGAGGAATTGACGAACTTGTTAAACGGTTTAGCCGAACGAAAAGAATTTAATCCTGATCTTACCAAAGAACCACTTTATTTTGCGGAAATTTATACGACGGACGATGCGGTTTATTTGGTGTTGGCATTCCATCATATTTATTACGACGGTGTAACACGCAATATTATTATTGATGATTTGATTTCGGCTTATAACGGAATCAAATTGAGTCTGGACGGTGGACTGGGAATTAAAGAAGGTTCTTATGAAAAGAAATATCGCAACAACAACGCTTTCCAAGCATCGCGGCAGTATTACGAGAAATTGTTTCAACATTATCGTACTCCGTTGCGGCTGACTTCCGAATGCGGAGAACCGCAACATACCGCTAAAACTGTAACAGCGTTGGTCGAAGCCGACCATTTACAAAAATTTTGTACCGAAAATAAAATTTTCCCGAACATTTTGTTTCTGACCGGTCTTTGTGTTACGGCAAGTAAGTTTAGTGGCGAAGAATATGTGTTTTTCACAACAGAAACAGCCGGAAGAAATGGTCGCCCTCTTGCCAAAGAAGCCGGATTATTTGTGCGAAATTTTCCGCTGATATTAAAAGTGGATAAAAATTTATCAGGATTGCCTTTGGTAACATCGTTAAGCGAACAATATTACCGCCTCCTGAATCAACATTCCGGTTTTACTTCGGGATTGGCAACGCAGCATTTCGGTTTCAGTCCCAATTTTAATTATCTGTTTCAAGCAGGTGTCGCGTCGGCAAAACCGGCTTTTTCCGAACCGTCTTATGTTGATATGACTCAAGATGTTCTCGCTAAAGTGTTTAAGTCTGTCGGTGCTTATTTCGATTGCGATGTACAAATATTTGAAAGTAAGATACAAGACAAGGATCATTTTATCATCAATGCCCGATATGATACCGCCGTCTATTCCGAAACATTAATGCAAAATTTTGTTAATGCAATCCGTGATTGTATCGAAGAATTTTATCGATAGCCGACAATCAAGCGGTATCATCAAAATTATCGTCATAAAAACGGTGTTATCATGTGTTATCAACAATCCGGCATATTATTACCATCAATAAGAATGTCGTTAACTGTGACTGTTATTGATCAATGAATTCCAACTCCGATCCTTCCGTTGAAAAACGTTATCTGCTTTCTGACGAGCAGAAAAAATATTATTATGCGAATCGGCATTCTGATAATAAAATTGATATGATGCCGACACTGTTACAGTTTGCTTCTGATGTCGATGCCACAAAACTTGCCGATGCTTTTCGACAAACAATTGACGCTCATCCTTTTTTCAAAGCAAACGTTCAGAAAATTGACAACGAACTCTTTTGGAGAAGACAGGACGATGCCGAAGTCCGACCGGTCGATATTTGTTATGTTTCAAAAAAAGAACTGATGAACCAATTAAACGGTTTAATCGGTAAAAAAGAATTTCATCCTGATGTTACCACTGATATTCTTTACTTTGCGGAAATTTATGTTACCAACAATAATGTTTATTTGTTAATGGTTTTTCATCACATTTATTATGATGGTGTTACTCGAAATATTTTAATCGAAAATATTCTCGCCGCTTATAACGGTTTAACGCTACAACGAGACAAAGGACGTGGCATTGAGGAAGGCAATGAAGAAGCCGTTTATCGAAATAGCGAATCTTTTTCCCGTACAGAAAACTTTTACGCCGACTTGTTTCGGCATTATTCCAATCCGTTACATTTAAGTCTTTCGCCAAAACGGAATGAATCGTCTGATGTTGTTGTTAAAAAAACGATATTCGACCGATTTTGTACTTTGTTCGAAACCGGTTGCCTATCGACCTTCTCTTCTGAATGTCGGACAAAAACGCACCGTGCGAAAACGGTTGATGCCTATACCGACGGTAGCCGATTGAGAAATTTTTGTGCCGCTCAAAAAATCTCGCCCAATATTCTTTTTCTGACAGGTTTGTGTTTCGCCGCCCAACAATTAAGCGGTAACGATTATCTTTTTTTCAGTACAGAAACAGCTGGCAGAGTCGGACGAGAACTCGATAACGAAGCGGGATTATTTATTCGTTGTTTTCCATTGGGAATCAAGATTGATTCTTCGTTGTCGCCGTTGGAATTATTGTTTTCGATCAAGGAACAATATTATCACATTCTGAAAAATCATACGGCGTTGACTGCTGATACCGCTACTGAAAAATTCGGATTCTGTAATCACTTCAACTATTTGTATCAAGCGGACACTTACGCAACAAAACCGGCATTGCGACAACCGGCTTACAATGATATAACCTATCTTGTTACATCAAAGATTTTTTCCGCAACGAAAATAGATTTCGATTGCGATGTTCAGATTTATAATTTTGATTTACTTCGATGCGAAGGTAAAGACCGTTATATGATTAATGTTCGTTATGATGCGGGGCTTTATCCGAAATCCCTGATGAAACGTTTTTCAGTAACGATTAAGAATTTTATTGAAGGATTATATTGAAATACCGTTTGATTATTTTTTTTATGAAATTAAACGATATTCGTTTGTTGGCTTTTGCATTTATATTACAATATGTTTTTATCCGATTTTTTCAATAGTATTAAGTTTTACCGTCGCAAATACGTTGTTTTTTTGATTGGGGGTATTTTCTTTTTGTTTGCTCAATCACTTGCCGATTTATCGTTACCGGCGTTGATGAGTCATATTATTGATGTTGGTATTACGCAAAGTGGTATTAGTAATCAGGCACCGCCAGCAATTCCTTCCGCTGCTGTTGTCCTGCTAACGAAGTTTATGCCGCCTTCAGACCGTGCCATGTTTCAAGCGGCTTATGTTCTGTTAAATTCGTTACCGGAAAAATCACAAGCGGAAACCTTAACCGTTTTTCCCAAAGCGGCAACAGAACAAACATTCGTTTTAACGCCGCTCAATCAACTAAACCGAAAAAAAATTGATCTTATCTATCGCCGTGCTTGTTATGCATTAAATCATGTCGTAACAACGAAAACGAAAAACAATCTTTCAGACAGCATTGACGAACATTCTCAATCGATAATTTCTAATATTGAAGAATTAAAAAATATCCTAACGCAATTATCGGATCAAGAAATTAATCAAGCCGTTACAATTTCCGATAAAGTTCCAGAACTTTCAACAATGGCGACGGCAACGCAATTGAATCGTTTATTCTATCAGGAACTCGAAGCGGACATTGCTTGGATTTCCGTTTCGTATATTCTTCGTATTGGTGGTTTGATGATTTGCGTTGGGATACTGGCGATTTCTTGTGCGATTGGTACTGCTTTTTGTTACTCACGAATAGGCTCAGGAATTGCCGCAGAGTTGCGAAGTGCTGCCTTGACCAAAACGATGAGTTTCACCAACATTGAGATTGATCGTTTTACTCCGTCGGGGTTATTGACTCGTATTACAAGCGATACCACCAATATCCAAAACTTTTTTGCCAATGATTTACGAAATGTTTTTTATGCTCCCGCTTTAGCGATAGGTGGTTTAATATTTTCTTATCATGTTGCTCCGTCGTTATGTTGGATTATTTATCCGTTGTTTGTTTTACTTCTGCTGATAATCGTAACAATGTTGGTCATTTTAAGTCCGCGATTCAAATTGATGCCTCGACTGATGGACAGGATGAACTTGATTAGCCGCGAAAATCTGAATGGCGTGATGGTAATTCGCGCTTTTGGTAAGGAAGTGTTTCATTCGTTACGTTTTCAAGAAGCCAATGCCGAATTAACACAAAATTCTTTGATTCTCGTCAGAATTCCAACGTTAACGCTGTCGCTGTTGTTATTGATGATGAATCTTTTTGTTACTGGAATTGTTTGGTTTGGTGCGGAAAAAATCGCTCACTTCCAATTGCAAATCGGAAATCTTATCGCTTTTATTCAATATGTTTTTCTGATTATGGGCGGATTTTCGATGACGACAATTTGTTTGATCAATTTACCGGCAGTTCTTGTTTCTGCTGCCAGATTATCGGAACTTTTAAAAACAATTCCTGCTGTACAAGATCCGGTACAGCCGAAAATATTGGAACAGCCGGTCAAAGGAGAAATTCGTTTCGAAAATGTGTGTTTCCGTTATCAGGGGGCGGACGAAGATACACTTCACCATATTACGTTTACTGCCCAATCCGGTCAAACGACAGGAATTATCGGGGCGACTGGTTCCGGCAAGACGACGCTTGTCAATTTATTGCTTCGTTTTTATGATCCGACGTGTGGTACAATTTTTTTTGATGAAACGGATATTCGTCAATTAAAACAATCCGAACTTCGAAAACAGATTGGTTATGTTCCGCAGCAGGCAAAATTATTTAGCGGAACGATAGAAGAGAATCTACGTTGGGGCAATGCTGATGCCGACATGACTGTTCTCAACCGTGCGGCGGAAGTCGCACAAATCCGCGATTTTATTGAACAACTTCCAGATGGTTTTCAATCTTCCGTTACGCAATCCGGCAGTAATTTTTCCGGCGGTCAGCGGCAACGTTTCGCTATTGCAAGAGCGTTGGTTTGTCAATCGCCAATTTATATTTTTGATGACAGTTTTAGTGCATTGGATTATCTTACGGACGCTCGGTTGCGAAAATCACTTGTTTCATACGCACAAAACGCTACGGTGTTTATTGTTGCCCAACGAATATCGACCATTCGCAATGCGGAACAAATTATCGTATTGAATAATGGAACAATCGCCGACTGCGGAACTCATGATGAATTGTTACAACGCTGTTCTATTTACCGTGAGATTAATGAAAGTCAATATACTGATCTTATCAATAATAAATGAAAATTTAAACCCGTTCCAACAAGTTATCAATGTTACTAAAATCAAAAAGGTTTGTTGATATGAAAGACAAGAAAAAAATTCCGTTACTTTTTTCGTTGAAGAAACTGGCGGGACTTTTACATCCATTCAGGTTGGTTCTGGTTGTTTGTGTTATGGCGATGATCGTGTCTATTGCGTTTACTATTGTAACGCCTCTGATTTTTGCCAAAGTAATTGATCTGATCCTTGATGGTTCGTTACGGTCGATTATGAATACAGGCGGTATTGATTTTGTCATGCTGAAAAATTTATTGTTACTATGTGCTTTACTTTACATTGTTAGTGCGGTGGTCTCGTCAATACAGGCGTGGTTACTGACAGGCATCGCCAATAAAATCGGTCAAAATCTTCGTAACCAGATCAATGAAAAATTGAACCGTTTGCCAATGAGTTATTTTGACGAGCATTCTCACGGCGATACTTTGGCGTTAATTATTAATGATGTTAATGCGATCACGACGGGACTGAATCAAGGAGTACCACAACTTTTTGTCGGTACTTTAACGATTATTGGTGTGTTAATAATTATGCTGATGACGGACTGGATGATGACATTGGTTACATTAGCGATACTTCCTTTATCGGCATTTTTGCTACCGCTGATTATTACCCGTAGTCAAGCTAATTTTCGTCGGTTACAGGAAGATATTGGGCAAACCAGTGGAGTAACAAACGAAGTATTGAGTGGACATTTTATTGTTAAATCTTGTAACCGTGAAGAAAAAACAATTGAAGATTTTGAGCGGATGAATCAAAAACTTCATCGCACGGCTCGATCAAGTTTGTTTTATAGCGGTTTGATTATGCCGTTTATGTTATTTGCAATGAATTGCGGTTACATATTACTCTGTGTTGTTGGCGGTTTTTGTACAGTTTTAGGACGAATTACTGTTGGCGAAATTCAGGCGTTCATGCAATACTCAATGCTTTTGACGCAACCGTTGGGACAGATTGCAGGGCTTGCCGGTGTTATTCAACAAATGTTTGCATCGGTTGAACGTATCGCCGTTTTAATGGAGTCGCCTGAAGAAATCCCTGATAACAACAGATTGCCAACTATTCTTGTTACGGAAGGAGAAGTTCGTTTCGAAAATGTTCGCTTTGGCTATGTGCCGGAACAAACGGTTATTCATCATTTTTCTTTGACAGTAAAACAGGGACAAAAAGTGGCGATTGTCGGTCCAACCGGTGCCGGTAAAACAACACTTGTAAAACTACTGATGCGCTTTTATGATGTCAACGGCGGAAAAATTATGGTGGACGGATATGACATTCGAGATTATCCACGCACTACTTTGAGGAATCGTTTTGGAATGGTGTTACAAGAAACATGGCTTTACAACGATACTGTTCGTGACAATATTCGTTACGGTTGTGATGCGGCAACTGATGATGATATTATTTCTGCAGCGAAAAATGCTTACGCGGATAATTTTATTCGAACATGGCCAAATGGATATGATTTAATTCTTTCTGAAGGGGCAAATAATATCAGTCAAGGACAAAAACAATTATTAACGATTGCCCGGGCGTTGTTACCGAATCCTAAAATTCTGATTCTGGACGAAGCGACGAGTGCGGTTGATACACATACGGAAGTGTTAATTCAGCGGGCAATGAATAATTTGATGCGGGGCAGAACGTGTTTTATTATTGCGCATCGATTATCAACAATACGCGACGCGGATGTAATATTAGTCATGCGTAATGGCGATATTATCGAAACAGGAAATCACAAAGAATTATTAGCGAAAAATGGTTTTTATACTGATCTCTACAATAGTCAATTTGATATCGAACGAGACGATACAATTGTCCAAGCGGAATAAACAATATGCGTTTTATCCTTAAAAAACAATCATATCGCATCATAGACTTTGAACGGTGTATTACCTGTGCTTGCAAAATTTGGTTTTCGTTTTAAAATTAGATATTAGATATTGTAAAGTAAAATAAATATTTTCTCAAATTGTCCCGACAGGGCAAAAATTTATTCAATATTCGACACAAAAATAGGGTTCGTTATTCAATTGTTTAACTTAAAGCGAATGAATGTTTACGGACAATATTTTGAATTATAAAAACAAAAATCGAATTTGAAAATCCGAAACGTATTTTTTAGGGTTGTATTCAAAACAATGTTATTTTTTTCAAGAATATTTGTCTTTTTTCAATTAATTGCTGTTTTATTGTTATTTTGGTTTGGAGCGATACCGGATTTTGATCGTTTTCGTACAACATTGAAATTGTCTTATCCGACTTATGTGGTTGCTGACCGTATCGGCTGTTACACCGTTGACAATTCTCAACGCCGCATTGTTGTTGCTGATTCTCAGGGAATACTTCGTTTCACTGTTGACGGAGGGCAACGTCATTCGCAAGGTTTTTTCTATGCTCTTGATATTGCCCCGCGACCCGATGGAGGATTTTATCTACTCAACGGAGTTCCCGATGAACAATGCGAATATTTTATTCGGGAATCCATTTTACAGTACGATTCTAAAGGGCATCTTGTTAAAACACTCTACTCCATTGAGTATGACCCCGAAAAAAAAGAAAATGTCCTCATGAATCACGGCAGAATCAAACATTTGCGTTACAATGCGGAAATAGATTCGCTTTCCTGGTTTGAGTTGTACCATGACCGCGTTGTCCAATGTTTTTACGCCGATTCCCGCATTACCCGAACAATATTTCAATCTCCTTCCGAACACATTCCTGACCGCGATACTGCTGATATTGCGTTGTTTGCCGATGATTTTGTTTGGACAAAAAAGAACGGGCAAGTGATACAATATTCCACTGGAATTTTGTGCGATTATTCTTCGTCAACTTTGACGGACAACCAACCCATTCCTTGGGAACTTGATACAGATCGACATGGTAACATTTATTTTGTCGATTTGAAAGGGCGTTCGATTAGACGTATTGCGCCGGATAAAACCTTGCATACTATTTTCAGTGCGGAAAAGGATATTTATCGAATCAATATTTCATCGGACGGTATTATCGCCGTTGCAACTGATTCCGAAATTCATTTGATAGACACCGCTCAAAATTCCAACACGAAGAGAATTTATTCTGAGTTTATCCTTACTCTGCCAATCCGTATTGTTCCGTTTATCCAATGTTTTGCTTGGATTATTGTTCTGCCGATTATTTTTTACATTGGCAAGTTTGTTTACGTTTTTTTGCTTGGTAAACAACTTCGTGAAACACTTTTAATTTCGTTTCTTGTTATTATTGCTGTTGTAATAACTTCATTGATTGCGTTCTCCGGTACTATTAGTCAATTGATGAAGATTAATGAAAAAAACGTTTATCAGCATATTAATCTGTTGGCTCTTGAGATTGCCAATTCATTAGACGGTGATAAACTGGAACAAATTAATACGGCTGGCGATTATTACAACGAATATTATCGTGATTTCCGTGAAGACCTTGATGACCGTTTTGATATTAATCAGCCTTTATTGAACGGTTACTTTTATGCTGTTTATACTGTCAAGAATAACCGTCTTTTCGCTCAAATTTATCAGGACACAACTGTTAATCCAGTATTTCCGTTCAGTTGGTTTGATGATTCGGAACAAGGTTATTCTAAAGCGTGGAATGGAGAAATATTTGTTTCATCCAGTACAGATATTTCGGGAGATTGGATTTATGCTCTTGCTCCCATTCGAAACAGTAATCAAGAAATTGTCGGTATTTTAGAAGTTAGCCGAGAACTTTTCACCTTTCGTAACGCCAATCGACAACTGCTACAAAAACTTCTCGTCCAAACGGGAATATTTCTTGCTATTGCCGTGCTGGTTCTTATCGAATTGGTGTTTACCGCTAATTTAATTCGGCAACGTAATCGCGAACTTTTTTTGGGACAACAAAAAATCCTTGAAGAAATTGAATCTCAACAATTCCGAAAAACTGTATTGGGCAACTATTCACAATGTTATCTGACACGAAGTTTGGCGTTTATTTATTTTATTGCCGATTCTGTTTCACTTTCCTTTTTGCCATTGATGATGAAGTCCTTTTACCAGGAGATACCGGGTGTTTCGGAAAGTTTTGTTCTTGCTCTACCTTATAGTGTGGTTATGTTTGCTTTTGGAGCGGGATCAATTTTTGCCGGACATTTTTCGTCACCGCAACGGTTGAGGTCGATTATGTACGCTGGTTTTCTTTTTTCTTCTTTCGGTTTTCTTTTCGCTGGTGTGGCATTTGATATGTTATCGTTTATTGTATCACAAGCATTGATCGGATTTGGTGGTGGGTTGACTTTTATTACGATACGTCAAATCGTGTTGTTGGAAACCGACACAGAAAAAAGTGAAATCGGTTACGCTCATTTTTATGCAGGTTGGACGGCAGGTGTTAATGTTGGGATTATACTTGGTGCAGTTATTGCCGACCAATTTGGTTATTCGGCATCTTTCTTTACTGCATTCGGCGTAATGATTCTCTGTATCTTGTTTGAACAATTTCAGTTAAAAGATTATGTAAAACATTGCTGCCAAACTAACAACATAACCAATAGAACAATTAAAGAAACAACTAATGAAAGTATCCCAAAAAAGAAACGTTATCCATTTGATACATTTATTCGCCTTTTGAGTGATCCGCGTGTGTTGACGCTGTTTCTTTGCAATACGATTCCGACTTATATTATTGTTGCGTTTTCATACTATTACTTTCCGATTTTTGCCGACCGTAACGGAATTAGCACTTCGACAGTTGGATGTATTTTACTTATTGCGGGTTTACTCACCGTTTATCTAGGACCGCCGCTCACTGTAACAGTTCGTCGTTTCCTAACTTATGAAGGGTCAGTCTATTTTGTGGCAACACTTTGGGCTTGTAGTACTTTGTTTTTCGTATTTACCGGTTCGTACGTCGGAGCGATACTGACAATTCTTGCGTTGGGAATTTGTGACGGTTTTGCGGAACCTTGCTTAAACTATTATTATCTCTCATTACGAAGTGTACGGGAAATCGGCGAAGAAAATGCCATTGCGTACTATGAACTTATTTCCCGATTGGGACAAGCATTGGGACCAATAATTTTTGCAACAGCATTGATTTTCGGTGAATGTATTGGTATTGGATTGACCGCGTTGACTTGCATTATTTGCACAGGAATTATTTACCTTGTTAATCGAATGTATGCCGTAACAAAATAAATGCGGATGATTGATAAAAATTTTGCAAAATAATTACAATTATTTTTGCCAATGTTAATCCGTCTTAAAATAGATTTTTAAAAATTTCCTCAAAAATAGAGAACAAAATATACTATTACAAAATTATGGCTCTTCGTATTGGAATGATTATTGGTTCTTCTCGTTTGTTTGGTGGGGCGAGAGATTTGGCGTTAGATATTATCAACTCGATTCTTCAATCACCGCATCGACTGACTGTTGTTTTTGTGGAGCCGAATGATCCGGCTTTATCCTATTTTTCGCTTCGGCAACACAACATACCAACATTTGTTTTACCCGATACTTTTTGTGGCACTTATCGGGAAATCTGCAAGAAAATTACCGAACCTCCATTTGTTACGGCATTTGACCAGTTAAAAAAAATTCCTTTTGATCTTGGTTTTTCGTTTTATGCAAACTGGCTTCCTCCTGCTGTGATTGGTTTACCTCGTTTTGGTTTTATTAATTTACATCCTGCGCCTTTGCCAATGTTGACTGGTTACGAAGCTGAACGTTTTCATGTTCTCATGGATCATCGGAAAAGTTGGGGAACAATTCATTATCTTGCTGAAAAATTCGATGTTGGAAATATTCTTGCGCGCGGCGACACGGTTGAATTACCTGAAGATATGACTCCGATGACTGTTTACGAACAATTAATCACAAATTGTATTCCGGCTCTACATCAAGTTTTCGACACTTTCGCACTCACCGACAAACCAATAATCGGTGAATCGCAAAATGAAACGCTTCGAACTTACGCCACCTATCGGGAAGCGGTTCGTGAATCTGTGATCCAATGGGAAAGAGACTCCAACCGCAAACTCGATTGCCGTTTCCGTGCTTATTGTACCGCAAATGATGGATTGACACTGCACGCTATGATCAATCAACAACTTTGTGAAATTGTCAATATGATGGTCTTGCCGGATCATCATCCAAACAGTAAAATTTTAAACAATAAAAAATGTGTTCCCGGACAGATCGTTGGAAAATATCAACAACACGATCAATTTTACAATGCTCCGATTATTAAAACGTTAGAAGGTATCGCCGTGGTGAAAATAAAAACTGAAACAAAATAAAAAATCTCCCCAAAATACTATTTTATGATTTGAAGATGAACCCAGTATATCTGTACCAATTTGCGTAAATCAATGGATAACGTAATAGTTTTATATTGATACGTAAATTAAATTATTAGAAGTGTTAATAGACTCTAATTCCAACTGATCAATCCAACCGAAATCAATTAAAATCGACTGTAAATAGAAATGAATCGTTTATTTTTCCGATTAAGTATTCGTCATCGTTTATTGCTGGGCTTTTTGAGTGTTAGTATTTTTTCTGTGACGTTTTTTTTGTACTATGGTTACTATGTAACTCAAAAATCGTTACTGCATAGTCTTGACAACCACCTTCATTTTGCCGCCGTAACTATTGCACAAATACTTCCGCCGGATTTCATTGACCGTTGCATGAATCACGAACCTATTCCGATTGAGGAAAAACGTCGTGTGATGCAGGATATTCTTGTGTTGCTTAAAAGTTCGGGAATGTCCATATTATATGTGGTTGCCCACGATCAATCGACGAATCAATATATTCTTGTTATTGCAACCGACGAAGCAACACTCGAAGAACCGGAACGAGGAATTTATGTTGTTTATCGGAATCCGTACAAAAACATTATCGCAACATTGAATGACGGAATGACTCGATTTGAGGAAGGAAGTGATGACTACGGTTATACTCGCAGTGCGTTTCTTCGCTATCACACGCCGCAAAATCGTCCTTGTGTACTTGGTGCGGATATTAATATGACTTTAGTTCAAGAGATAAAACGGAATGCGTTTTTGACATTTTTGAATATTGCGTTGGTGTCGTTAGGAGTTTCGATTTTGGTGAGTTGGATTATTTCGGAACGTCTTGTTGCGCCGATTCGGAAGTTGAGTAATTACACAGTGCGTTTAATTGAATCGGATTTTTCGCCGAACTTGCGAATTCCTCCCGAACTGCTTGACTTTTCGCCTAATAATCGAAACGAAAGTTTCCTACTTGCTAATGATATTGATCGGATGCAAACGTCGTTGACGCAATATATTACGGAATTACAGTTGACCACGATGGAGAGAGAACAAGCGGAAAGTGAAATGCGGATTGCCGGAGAGGTTCAGGCGAGTTATCTTCCGTTGCAAAAATTAGAGTCGGACGATATCGTGTTAGCGGCAAAACTGTTACCGGCACGTTTTGCCGCCGGTGATTTGTACGATTATGTAAAACTTGATGACGGACGTATTTTTTTCGCGTTAGGCGATGTTTCCGGCAAAGGAATTCCGGCGGCGTTATTTATGACCATCGTGTTGACGTTGATTCGTGCTAGTAGAGAACGATTGCTGTTGGACGAGTTGATGTTCTGGCTCAATAACAGTCTTGCGGCGATGAATCCTGACAGTACATTTGTTACGCTAATTCTAGGAATTGCCGATCCGAAAACCGGTGAAGTAATTTATTGTAATGGAGGACATAATCCTCCGTTGATTTGTAAGGCAGATGGCAAGTGTATGTATGAACCCAAAGCGAAAAGTACTATTGTTGGCGTTTTTTCCGACATAAAATTTCCGGTGAACAAATTGCTTTTGGACGACAACGACTGTTTAATTTTTTATACGGACGGAGTTACGGAAGCGATGTCGTTGGACGGTCAGTTATTCGGCGAAAATCGTTTACTTGATCTTGTGCAAAACTGCCGCTGTACGGAAACGCCGCACGAGTTGATTCATCAGATAATTGCAACAGTTCAACAGTTTGCGGAAGGCGTTAAGCAGTCGGATGACATTACTATTTTATGTTGCAGGAAAAAATCAATGTGCTGAACAAATCAAGAGCTTCATAAAAATTTCAGAATGTCAAGATGGTTTTAATGGTTATTGTTTTATTAATTCAAATAATCGTATTGATCTTCCTATAACGTTCGGCAATGATGAATATTTTATTTTTGTTCCAGATTTTCTCGCAATACACATTCGTGGTTTGGCACAGGGAGTTGAATAGACCTTTTCTCCCTAAGACAGGAGTCAACCTTTCGCCGAAGTTTTTTCACCCACGGTTGCGTTGCCGATAGGTAACTATGCCCCTATTTCCAGCTGGCAATCAGATTCCAAACCGTTTGGCAACACAAATTGCCAGCCGAAACACAG
>JAIRTV010000409.1 GCA_031254675.1 Planctomycetaceae bacterium
ACAACTCGAATTTGTTTGATATGCCCGCTTTGCGGTTCGAAACAACGTATTGTTATTTGGATGGATTTTAAGTCTTCCGTGTAAGGTGGAGGACATTCCCAATTATCGGCACTGTTAAAAACAGGAGAAACAGGAAAATTAATAGAATCTACTCCAGCTCCAGTACGAACACCACCAGGATCGTTATTAACCGTTAGTCCCACGTTGGCACGTGTCGTTGTTGTGTTCCGTTCATAGTGGGTCGTCCAAGAATCAAATACGCAAAATAGTGGTGTACCAGTCCATTGTCCTGGTGTACTTGAATGGCTAGTATAATCTATTGCCGTCGCCAATAAACTGTCATTCACCGTCGTTGGCATACCTCCCAAACCTGAATAGCGTCCTTTAGAACAAAAACCAAAACCACGATTGGCTGGGATACCAACAGGAGCACTATTCATGTTTTGATAGTAATTAACGAAACATTCTTGATCCTCATTGTTTGGATTTTTCAAAATGAATCGGTCTTGTCCTAAATCGACATATTGCGGAGGTGCCCACATCCAAGCAGCATTAGAATTTGTGTTAGGCAATGGTTCTCTTGCTTCAGCACACGGTACCCAATACGGATTCCAGACTTTAACATCGAATGAAATGACGTTTTTCAGTACGATATCTTCGCCAGCACGAGAATGACGAGGACTTGTAACATAACTAGAAATTGAACCGCTCGCAGTATCTTGTTGCCAAGTTCCTCCACTTAAACCATTAGGATTTTCCCAAAAATCCCAGTAGGGAGTATTCGGAGGAGTTGGAGGTGTAGGTGTAATTGGAAATGATGGAA
The DNA here is from genome assembly GCA_031254675.1 of Planctomycetaceae bacterium. GTDB lineage: Bacteria > Planctomycetota > Planctomycetia > Pirellulales > Thermoguttaceae > WRKP01. The sequence goes on from JAIRTV010000409.1 coordinate 824, forward strand.
GTGATTGTCCCACAAGCCAAGTTGAATGAACGGCTTCTTCTAACGTAGGCATTCGCAAAAAATACCATTCATTTGCAGATGCAGAACCATATAATGGATACGGAAAAGTTCCGTTAGAATGAGTAAATCGATTTTCTCGTCGAGAAAGGTCTGACATCTGATTGGCAACTATTCCACCATTGTTACGAACGGAAACATCATTCGTTGCATAAAAGGGAGTCGCTGCTGTGTTGCAATTATTATGTTCGTCAATGAGTAGAACTCGCCGATAAAGAGTTGTTCCTCGAACAAACCAGATGATTTCAGCGTATTCAGATTCATTCATGCCACCATTAATAAGCCCACGAAACTTATAATCGGCACTATCAGCCTCTGCCGTGAAAGCAAGAATGTCGTCCACATCGCCAACAGTTTGATCGTAAGTATTATTTTCTGAATTTACTGCAACATTTGTTATCGGAAGATGAAGACCGTTATTATTATTTATTACAACACTATACGGTGCATTCATTCCTTCGACGATTTCTAAATAACCTTCATACTCGCCGCTATCAGTGACCGCATCAGGATCATTGGCTAAGAGAGCGTTGGGTTTGCGAGCCAACATCGGGTTGATTTTGCTTAGATCGTCCCGTAACGTCATTGCGGTGGCGTTTAGATTTGCGGACATATTGAGTGATTTTTGGGTGTCGCTCATGGTCGAACCAACATGACGGAACATCTCCGTTACACCAAGAAGAAGAAGTAACGATAACGAAACCGCAATCAGTAACTCAATTAACGTGTAACCAACAGAATTTTTTCGTAACTTTTTCATGATTTTCTGTATTGTTTGGGCGGTGTTGTTTGAAATTGGAGGTTTGTGATTGATGGTTCGTGAGAAAACGCGGCATTACCAATCCCGTTTGCGACACAAACCCCAAACCATTCGTCTTTCTATTTCAATCGAAACAAGCCAAAATGTCAACTAAAATTTTCTCTTTCTCGCAAGATTTTCAAGTAAATTGGCGCGACGTTGGGTGTAAAAACCAATTGCACGAGCAAAAGCACAAACGGTAATATTTCGCACTCCCGCCGCACGAAGAATTTTGGCAATTTCGTTGCAAGTTGAACCGGTTGTAAAAATATCGTCCACCAACAGTACATTTTTGCCGGACAATTCAGAATCAAAGGACTCTATTTCGGAATTTGCCCCAAGTTTGAACCAATTTTTTAATTGATTTTTTAGCCAATCTTTTAACCGATCTTTTGAGCAATTTTTTGACCAATTGAGTTGTTTTTTCAAGGCGAATGCGTTGGCGACATTACTGGCGCGGTTGTGTGCGGACAACAGGTATTGTACTTCGGTTGGGCGTGTTCGGCGTACGCAATGGGCGGCAACCGGCACATTCAATAGTCGCCCCAACTCTTCCGCCAAAATATCCGGCGAATTGACGCCGCGACTCCAACGCCTAAACCAATACATCGGCACAGGAATAATCACATCAAGTTTTATTCGCTGAAATTCTTTGGCGCGTTGCCGGACAAGCAGTTGTGTGACGGCTCTTGCCAGAAAACCACTTCGATCTGTTTTCATTCGCAGAATCAACTCCCGAAGTTCCTTTTCGTACTCGCCAAGAACAATAACCCGCCGGAACCGAAACTTGATTGCTCGGCAACGGCTACAACCCAATAAAGTGTCCGATGTCTTCCCCAAAATATTGTGAGAAGGCGGTTGACGTTTGCCGCCACAACGCTTGCAAAACCACCCGTCCGGCGTACTCAACTTCGCCACACACTCGTTGCAAAACAGTTCGTCATTTTCCATCAGTTCATTGCAAAGCGGACAAACCGGCGGATAAAATAAATCAAAGAAATAACGAAACGGCAATTGTGGAGAGTGGAAAACGGAACAAAGTTGCATAATTAACCCATTGGTCGTTCGTGATTCAGTGAAATGTTCATCAAGAGATATGGAAAATTGCCGTCCGAACACAAACTTTTTGTAATGTTTCGGCGAAACATGATCCACCAAACATGGCGAATATTTTAATTTGTTCCGAAAAGTTCATTGTTGCCGATAACACGAATACCTCGCGATTGCAATTTTTCAATTGCGGCATCGGGATTGTCGAAACGGAAAACGATCACGGCACTTCCGGTTTTCTGAAAAAATCCGTACATATATTCGATATTGAGACCGGCTTCGTCCAGAACGTCAAGAATATCCGCCAAACCGCCGGGACGATGTTCTACTGCCAACGCCACCACTTCCGACACCTTAACCACCACGCCGTTTTTCTCGAATTCCTGTTTTGCTCGTTCCCAATTCTTGACGAGAATCCGCAATATCCCAAATTGCTCTGTGTCCGCCAGAGCCATTGTTTCAATATTAATTCCACTATCAGCCAGAGTTCGACATGCCTTGCGGACATTGCCCGGTTTGTTTTCCAAAAAAAGCGAAAGTTGTTTCAGTTTCATGGCAGTAAATACGGTAAAGTTCGGTTAACAAATTAGTTAGTAAATTTGATTCGTCAATTGTCGGAACAATGATCGGAACACTTTTTTGTTGGCAAAACCGGTTGATGTGGATTGACGAACAGTTTTGCTCTCCAAAATTTTGAGGATTGCTAAAATATACCTGAACAAGGGGCATGTTGACAAGTCCCCGTAAAAATCATGTCCAAATAAAACAACAAA
>JAIRTV010000507.1 GCA_031254675.1 Planctomycetaceae bacterium
CTTATTGGTGTTTTGATCTCATTATTATTGCCGGCGGTTCAATCGGCGCGCGAAGCAGCAAGGCGAATGCAGTGTTCGAACAATATGAAGCAATTGGGACTTGGATTCCATAATTATCATGATGTGTTTGATGCATTTCCGGCACAACGAGGATATCTTCGCGGTGGAACCGGATGGGGAGCTTTTTTTCAGGTTTTGCCGTTTATCGAACAGCAATCCGCTTACGATGCGATCAAAACGAGTCCCGGTTCTGCCGGAACAGTTGTTGCTGTACCTGGTCCTGATCTTGCTAGTGTTGTATTTCTTGGTGAGTTTTCGGTTCCATCGTTCTGCTGTCCTTCTGATCCGACATCACGGCAAAAGAATACACAAACCGGTCCCAATGGTCCGTTGTATAAAACAAGCATGCGGATTTCTACCGCGGACATTGTTCTCAATAATTTAGATAACGGCAATTGGAGTCATTTTACGGAAGGGCAATGGCGAGCGAGAGCTCCATTTATTGAGTACACATGGCATTCTACTGCATCATTCCTTGACGGTACATCGAACACGATCATGGCAAGCGAATCGGTAACATCAAACGACTTGAATTCTGATCGAACAATCAAAGGCGGTATCGCAACGGAATCCAGTATTTACGGAGGCGGTAATGATATTGATCCGGCTAAATGTCTCGCAGTTCGTGACACTGGTGACCCGAATCTTATCATAGCAAGTAAATATAGTGGAGGAAGTTGGCGTGGGGGGCGTATTGTTGATGCAAGACCGGCGATGACCGGATTCAATACGGTTTTACCGCCTAATTCACCGAACTGTTATCGTCAAAATGTTCAATCGTGGGGATTTTACAGTGTTTCGAGTTACCACCCTGGCGGAGTCAATTCCGTGTTTGGTGATGGTTCCTGCCGATTTATTTCCGAAACAATTAACTGTGGCAATCTCAACGCAAAATATAAACCGCGTGAATATTTCAATGCGGCAAGTCCTTTTGGTATTTGGGGAGCGATTGGTTCTCTTAACGGTGGAGAAACCGCTGTTCCGTAAATTTATTTCGATCCTTTTGTCAATTAACAAATTGAACACAGAATATATGGAAAAAGAAGTAGGATAAAAAAATTCTGCGTTTTCCGTGTTCAAATAAAACGACAATTTAACCTAACATTTTATTTAGTGTTCAATTTTATGTTCAAACTATTTTGTTCTATTATTTTGTTGTGTTTATGGATTCCGTTTTTGTTGGGATGTAATCACTCGCGACGTCCGGCGGGACTTCCGGTTCTTCATCCATGTGCAATCACGGTAACACAAAATGGGGAGCCCGTTGCCGATGTGTCTGTACAACTCGTTTCCAAAGAAGAAAGTGTTTGGTCTGTTACTGGAACGACGGACACTTCCGGCAACGCGGTTTTAGTAACTTTCGGTCAATTTCGGGGAGCTCCTGTCGGTGATTACAAAGTCGTTCTCTCCAAAAGATTGATGGAAACGAATACATCGGCAAGCGAATATGTTTCCGATATTACTCAAGTCTATTCGTTGATTGACGTCAAATATACCGACTCGGAAACAAGTCCATTGGAAATGTCCGTCGAAAAAGGACGTAATGCGATGTCTTTTGAAATAGGTTCGCCGGTTCGGGTTTTGGTTGACACAATCCGACCGGGAACTTGAATCACGAATCATTTTGTGACAAGTGAATTGACGAGTGTCATGAACGACAGTTACATTACGGTGACGGATGTTTGTGAATTGTTGCGAAAATTTTCAGAGCATTAGGTAGGACAGCCGATTTTGGTTGTGTTTTGGAGTTCAGCGATTGGTAATTTCCGTGCCAACTCCCATGCTGGTAAAAATTTCCAGTAAGAGAGAATGTCGTAAACGCCCATTGATAATATGAATTTTCTGAACGCCGCGTTCTAATGTTTCGAGGCAGGCTTGGATTTTTGGGATCATACCGCCTACAATTGCTCCAGATGCCAACATTTCTCGTGCTTTTTCTGCGGTAATCGAATCAATCATGGAATTGGGATCGTTTGGGTCGGTGCGAACTCCATTCACTTCGCTGACATAGACGAGTTTTTCCGCATGTAATTCTTTGGCAACCGCGGTGGCAGCGGTGTCGGCGTTGATATTGAAGACTTGCTCGTTGTTGTCGTTACTTAGTGCAATGGAGGGAATGACCGGCACAATCCAATGATCGCACAAATGTTGAATTGGTTCGACATCGACACGTGTAACTGTTCCGACCAACCCCATATCAATAGGGGTTCCGGTTTCGTCTTTGAGCAACAATTTTTCGCCGTAAAGAACATTCGTTCCGAAACAAACACTTAACGATTGGGCTTGACCTCCGAATGTTTTGATTTTGGAGACGAGTTGGTTATTGATTTCTTGACCGAGGACATGTTTGACGATTTCGAGGGAATCTTTGTCGGTGTAGCGTCGTCCTTGCACAAAGCGTGGTTCTAATCCGGCGTTGCTCATAGCTTTGCTGATTGCTGCGCCGCCGCCGTGAACCAAGACCGGTTTCATGCCAACCGATTCCATGAAAACAATGTCCAGCAATAAATGCATCATTGCGGATTCGTCTTCCATGAGACTGCCGCCGATTTTGATAACACTCATCTTACCCCGATGTTGCCGAATCCATTTCATGGCTTCAATCAACACATCTGCTTTTTCTATCGCTTTGTCCATAATGAAAGGTGAAAGAGTAAGAGGTCAATGAATAAAGAAGACGACGACGGATTTGTTTGTGTTTGCGGTGTTAGAACGTAAAAAGGTGAAAGCGTAAAAAAGTATTCGGTAAAACACTTTTTTACTCTTTCACCTTTTTGTTTCTCCTTACGAAAACTTTTGCTACAGTTAGCCGTTTAGCGGATTGATTCTTTGGTTTGTCCCATGTTATTGGCACACCTGTTAGTCGGCAACGTAGGGCAGTAACGCCATAAATCTGGCACGTTTGATGGCGATAGCGACGGCGTGTTGGCTGACGGCGGAGCAACCGGTTTTGCGACGGCTGATAATTTTACCTTGTCGGCTTGTCAATTTTTTTAGTAGTTCGATATCTTTATAATCGACAAACATGGGATGGGGGCGTTGTCCGTTGACGACCAACGGATCTTTCTTTTTCCCGCGAACTTTTGCTTTGGCTCGTTTACGTTGTTTGAATTTTGATTTTTTGAATCTTGCCATTGTTAATTTTCCTTTGTTGGACTTTTGCCAAAATAGAACACAAAACATTTAGGCAGCGATATTCTTCCGTGCCGATTTTGCAAGAACATTGTCGAGTATGCCCAAATGACTGGAGTAGTTTACCGTGTTTTTTCATTTTTTCAAGGTGAGGTATTGTCAAATACAGAATTTTTTATAAGTATTCCGGCAAAATTTCCTTTTCTGGAATTTCTTCGCTTGTTATGGCGATACTCTATATTTTTGCAATCAACCCAATTTAACACCTATTTTCATTAGATCGTAAGCATCAACACGAAGGCTAGTCGATTAGCAGAATCAATTAGGAAAGGGCAATTACATGACCAAGCACAAACCCCAAACCACACTTCCACGTAATACATAAAAAAATATGATAAAACTTCACCGGAGTAATTTCTTTTTTTATGCAATTTGGTATAACTAAACTTCGCATTTGTAACTTTGAGAAAGTTAGAAAAGAGAACTCGTTTGTTCGTCGATTTTGTGGCGAAAACAAAACGTGAACAAGATGATCGGTTACGTTATGAAGCAGGTTTATTTTGTTCTTTAATATTGGAACAGGAGAAAATACCTTGAACCCAATCAATCCCATCCCCCCACGTCTGACATCGTTCTACCTGGAATATCTGCAACATCATGATGTTTCGCAGTTTATTGACCGGACAGTGCGTTATTACACACAACCAACACTTTTTCGATTAACCACTTCAACACAAGTAGAAACACGTCGTGCTGTGGCGTTGATACTCGGTTTTGTGGGAACTTACCAGGCAAACCATGCTTTGGGCAAACTTCTTACCGATGAAGATCGAAGTGTTCGGCTTTTGGCGGAAAACAGTCTGAAAAATATCTGGCCGCGTGACGGTTCCGAAAAACAACGACACGATCTGTACGAAATTATGCGGCTAATCAGTCAACAACATTTCGAAGAAGCGGTTCGCTGTGCCAATATTTTGCTGGAAGAATTTCCGTTGTTTGCCGAAGCCCGAAATCAAAGAGCGATTGCCTTGTTTGCGTTGGGGTCGTTTCAGGATGCGATTGAAGATTCGTCGATTGTGCTGGATCTGAATCCTTATCATTTCGGTGCGGCAATCGGTATGGGACACGCCTATTTGCAACTCAAAAATCATGAACAAGCAATCATCTGGTTTCAACACGCTTTGAAAATTAACCCCAATCTCGAATCTGTTCGTCGTCATTTGGAACGACTCCGACATCAATTCAATAAATGAACCCAACCCACCAAACCTTCAATTTTTTACGCGGTATTAGATGAAACCTAAAACGCCTTCATCGCCTTTGCGAATATCATCGTATTTCTGTGAAATTAGTGTCAACACATCCTAAGAATCATAACGTCGATCACGACTTTTCAATTTCTACTGTTGTCGATAGCCGTCTTCTTTAAATCGAACCATTTCCGCCGGCAAATAAACCATTTGCCCATGCAAATGAACTATTTTCCACGGCAAATAGACCATTTTCCCATGCAAATGAACTATTTTCCATGGAAAATAAACCATTTTCCCATGCAAATGAACTATTTTCCATGGAAAATAAACCATTTGCCATGGCAAATAAACCATTTGCCACGGCAAATAAACCATATGCCATGGCAAATAAACCATTTTCGCCGGCAAATGAACCCTTAACACAACCAATTCATCGGAAACGAAATTATGCAAATTCATTATGCTTTATTTGATCAAGCAACCGATATGGGAGGCGG
>JAIRTV010000542.1 GCA_031254675.1 Planctomycetaceae bacterium
CACAGCACACCGGCAAAAATGGCGTCACACAGTTTTCATCCGGTTCCAACACTTATTGTTTCCGATTTAGCGAGGACGGACGCAACAGAACATTACGGCGAACGCGACGCCGTGTGCGGTGGACTTGGGCATTTCGAAGCGATGTATCTCATGCCGCTTGCGATGGCGCATGCCGGAAGACTTGGAAAATTTGGAGCGTAAATAAATCGAGAGAACTTCTAAAATACAAAATCCGTTGTGTTGTTTGAACGCGGAATACACGGAATTTTTTATCTTGTTCTTTTTTTTGCGGGCGTGGTGGAATTGGCAGACACGCCGGACTTAGGATCCGGTGCCGAAAGGCTTGGAGGTTCAAATCCTCTCGCCCGTATGTTTATCCTGATATTTTCAAGCAATGGATCGGAAATAGGAGTGCAACACTAACGGTTACCATGAATTTTTCGTCGTCCCCATTGCCAACAATTATTTCTCAAAAACTGCAACGCCTAAAACAAATTCTGCGGATTTATGCAGTTGGGGACGGAATCATCACAACATGTCTGATTATTTTTGTTGTGTTTTGGTGCGATTTGGGATTGGATCGATTTTTTGAATTATCGCAACCGCTGCGACAATTAACGCTTTTTTTGCTGTTGGTGGGACTTGGCTATTGTGTTTGGAAACAGATTATTCGTCGCGGTTGCGCGAAAATTCGGAACGAACAATTAGCAACCGTCTTCGAACGTTTCACGCCGTCGCTCAATGAAGCATTGATAACCGCCGTCGAACTTACAACGCCAACACAAACAGAAAATGAATTGGAACCGGTGTTGTTACGACAAACCGTTGCGAAAGCCGTTGAAGTCTTACAAAATATTTCTGTTTGGAAATTTTTCCGGTGGAAACGAATCGTTGGGCGGTTAATGTTGATGCTGATGTTGGCGGGAGGCGTTGCTGTTTTTTGCGCAACTTTTACCGAAACTGTTCATACGTGGTTCGCCCGAAATATTCTGCTCGCCAATCAGGATTGGCCTCGTCGTTCGCAATTAGTCGTGGAAGGATTCGACGCGCAAAACAAACGAATACGGATTGGACGCGGTGATTCGTTGACGTTGACGGTTCGGGCAAATACGGCAATGCCGTTGGTTCCTGAAACAATTCGATTGCGACTGGGTTCTCAAGAAAGCGGCTACCGAACCGTTGTACTAGATCAATTTCAAACGGAAACGTTGGAAGGAACCGACTGGCGTTTTTTTTCTTACACGTTTACCGAATTGCTTGAAACATTGCCGATCCAAGTTCGCGGCGCCGACTCAACAATCAACGATTTATTGGTTGAAGTTGTTCCGCCGCCAATTTTGACGGCGATGACATTGCAACAAAATTTTCCGGAATATCTGCAACGCCCGAATCGAACGATTGCGGTTAGCGGTCAAATGACTATTCCCGACGGAACTGATCTGACGGTAACGGGAACATCCAGCAAACCGCTCATCAAAGCCGAAACAATTCTTGATCGCGGTGAACCGATCTTGTTGCAACAAGGTTCGGTTACCGCCCCGTTTGATTCATTAACTTTTTCGCTTCCTAAAATTCGACAGGACACGCTTCTCGAATTTCAAATTGAAGACATTGATTTTCTGCGAAACCGTCAACCGATTCGGATTCGTTTTGGTGTTGTCAAGGATCAACCGCCAACAATTACGGCGCGGCTTGATGGTATTGGGACGGCGGTAACACCCAATGCGGTCTTACCGACTTCCGGCGAAATTACCGACGATAACGGTCTTGCGACGGCGGCGTATCGTTTTGAAATCGAACGCGGAAATCAAGATAGCAATTCCGAATCCGCTCCGCCGGACATTCAAACGCCAACAAACACAACCGTATTATCGGAAAATCAAGGATCAGTACCCATCAACGGCGTTGAGAATGGGCAAACCGTGTTCCCATTGACGCAAGAATTTCATGTTTCGGCAATTGGCGTTTCGTCCGGCGATAAACTCTCATTGTTTCTTGCCGCAGCGGATCGATTTAATCTTGACGGTCAAGCAGGACAAACCGGTTTGGGGCAACGATGGACGTTGGATGTTGTTTCGCCGGAACGATTGCAAAGTTTGCTTGAAGTGCGCGAAATTTCGTTGCGACAACGTTTTGAGGTTGTGATCGGTGAAACAGAACGGACAAGATCGTTGATCGACGAATTTTCGTTGCTCCCGCCCGAAGAACTTATTCGAGAAACCGAATCGCTTACACCAACCGATGAACCGCTTACCGATGTTGAGACCGAAGAAAAACGTTTAGCGGAATTGGAAGCCAAGAAAAAAAAGATGTTGGAAACGATTTCCAAAGAACAAGCCGCAACCGGTTTGTACAATATTTCGCGATCATTGCGAGATACGCGGAAGGAAGTTTACGATTTGCAGACGATTATTGAGTCGTTTGTGTTGATACGCCGCGAAATGGTTAACAACCGGATTTTTTCTGAAGATGCCGAACAACGGCTTGATCGAGGAATTATTCGACCGATGCAAGAATTGGTTGACAAGGATTTTCCGGCGATTGATCGGATGATTATTTTTTTGAATGAAACGTTGGAGGTTCGCGACCAACCGCTCCGAAACACCGCGTTGGAACAACAACAAGCAGTTCTTGAGCAATTTCGTCTTGTGATCGAAAAAATGACAACAATTCGAGATAATATGGTTTCGATGGAAAGTTTCAATGAAGTCATTGATATTTTACGTGCCATCATCAAACAACACCAACAATTACGCAACGAAACATTAGAAGAAAAAAATAAACGCTTGAAAAATTTACTCGAATAGACATTGGCGATTGTGATTGGGCAACCCGCATCCTGCTTCGATCATTCGATGTTTTCTGAATAAATCCAGATTGGGAAAAATGCTGGGCGATTGATTTATTCTTTCTGAGAAAATGATACAATGAGAGTCCCAACTTTTAATTTTTGACTTTCAACCAATAAATCGATGAGTACCACCAATCCTACTTCGTCCGGTTCTCATAGTTTTCCGCAAGTTATTTTCGTTAATAAAGCAGTTTGTCGGGATTGTTATCGTTGTGTTCGGGTTTGTCCGGTCAAGGCGATCCAGATGCGTGATGGTCAGGCTTCTGTTGTGGCGGAACGTTGTATTTCTTGTGGAACTTGTGTTCGGGAATGTCCGCAATCCGCAAAAACGTTTCGAAAAGAACTTGAAACGGTAAAACAATTACTCGAATCCGGTAATCGTATTGCTTGTAGTTTAGCGCCGTCTTTTGCCGGATTTTATCCGGAACGGTTACGAAAACGAATCCCTTCCGTGTTACGACTTCTTGGTTTTTTCCATGTTGCAGAAACGGCAATTGGTGCTTTTTTTGCGGCAAAAGCTTCGGCGCGGTATATCGAAGAGCATGGGCATCGCGAACCGGGAATCATTTCCGCTTGTCCTGCTTGTGTTGATTATATTTTGCGATTTCAACCGCAATGGTCGCGTTATATTATTCCGGTTGTTTCGCCTATGATTGCGCACGCAAAACATATTCGTTGCCGATTTGGAAGCGACACAAAAGTGGTGTTTATTGGACCTTGTGTTGCCAAAAAAGTCGAAGGACAAAATGCCGAAAAAGATAGTCATATTGACGCCGTATTAACATTTGACGAATTAAATCAATGGTTGGAGCAAGAAAAAATTGATATTGCCGGTTGCGAAGAAAGCGATTTCGATGAGCAACCACGTGGTGCGGCGCGATATTTTCCGTTGGAAGGGGGTTGTGTTAAGACTGCCGGTTGGACGGCGAATTTGTTCGACGAAAATATTGTAACTGTTAGTGGTTTTGATGATGTTCGACAAGCGTTGGAATCCAGCCGTTCCGGTCAAATTATTGAACCGTTATTTTGTCCTCACGGTTGTACTGGTGGTCCGGCGGGCGGCAATAAAGAACCGTTTTATGAAATACGATTGAATATTCTTGACTACGCCGGTAATCGTTCAAAAAATTTTGGTGTTGCTCCGCAAACCGCTGAACAACTCGCCGAAGAAGAAATTCTCACGCCGGAAGAACAACTTTTTCTTGATACATTAACACATTACTACGACCCGCCAATCATATTGAAACGAAAAGAGATTACGGAAACTCAAATACGTGATGTGTTTGAAAAAACCGGCAAATCATCGCCTGAACGTCAATATGATTGTGGGTCGTGTGGTTATCCGAGTTGCCGTGATATGGCGGTGGCGATTATCGAAGGTTTTGCTGAGCCGGAGATGTGTGTTCCGTATTTTCGGCAAGTAGCGGAGCAACGGATTGATCGTGTGATTGAAACGAGTCCGAATGGTATTGTTACGCTGGACGAACATCTGAATATTTTGAACATGAATCCGGCGTTTCGTCAATTTTTTCAATGTTCCAATGCTGTTTGTGGGCGTCCGATTTCCTATTTGATGGATCCTGAACCATTCGAACGCCTTTTGGCGGAGCCGGATAAAAAAGTGGAGATGATTGTGAACCATGAGTCGTATCATCTTGTTTGCCATGAAGTTTTGTATTCGCTTCCGGTGGAAAAACAATTTGTCGGAATTTTTATGAACATTACGAAACTTCAAAAAAATGAGACGCAACTCGATTATCTTCGCCAGCAAACAATTAAACAGGCTCGTGAATTATTGGAGCAACAAGTTGTGATGGCGGAAACGATTGCGGCATGTCTTGGTGAAAATACTGCGAGAGCCGAATCCTTGCTCGAAAAACTCATGGATCAAGCCGAACAAAAATAACCGATTTTCGCAAAGAAAAAAAATTGTCTTGACTTTCTGTGATATTCTTATGTAAACTTTGAATCTCATTCAATCGTGTTGCATTTTTTGACCGTTGTGTCTTTTGGAATCATTCACTGAATCGAAAGGCGGTCACCCCAAAGAGCAAGCCGGTTTGCGACTTTTTCCTCACTCCGAAACCGTCGATACGGCAATTTGCATGATCGTTTTTTCCATTTTGTAGTTCGTCAATTCGACATTGCCGATTTTAACGGTCTGTTTTTTCAGCAGTTTGAAACCGTTCTTCTCGAAAAACG
>JAIRTV010000551.1 GCA_031254675.1 Planctomycetaceae bacterium
TCAACTATTCACTATCAACTATTCACTAAAAGGTGGGCGACCTTTCGCCGAAAGGTCGCGTCGGCGATAGCCGACTCGAACTTGTGTTCGGCTGGCAATTTGTGTTGCCGAGTGATTTGGAATCTGATTGCCGTCCGGAAACAGGGTCAGAATTGCCTTGCGGCAATGTGATGTTTCGGCGAAACATCACCCACCTTATAGTTAATAGTTATGAGTGAATAGTGAATAGTTCGCAAGCGGCATTTCAACTATTCACTCATAACTATTAACTAAAAGGTAAGCTACCTTTTAACAGGACTCCATTGATTACACTTTTTGTGAAACAACAACGAAACCAATATAACCATCGTGCCAATCGTAAGCGTTGTGTAATTCTCGATCTTGTTCCAAAACATGATATTGACAATAATTCCCGCAGGAATAAGGGCGTTGTTCATAATCCCCAAAACACCCGCATCAACCATTGTTGCCCCTTTATTCCACAGAAAGTAACCAACTCCCGATGCCACCAAACCAAGCCAGAACAAAATAATCCATTGCCAAACCGAAGGATTAGTTTGTTCCGAGTTGCCAAAGATAAAAAACGCCAACGCCGTCACAATTAACGCACCAAAATGAAAATAACCAAACATTTCTTTTTGATCGAAACCCTCACTTTTTTCCAACACGTATTTGTACGCACTTTGCCCCAACGCAAAACAAAGATTGGCGGCTTGCACCAAAAAGAAACCCGCCCAAAAATTATCACTGATATTGTCGTAGCGTATAATAAAAGCCCCCACCACCGCAAGACCAGCACTCACCAAATACAAAAAATGAAACCGCCCAGTCAATAAATCATACACAAGAGTAACATAAAACGGCGTAAAAATAGTAAAAAGCAAAATCTCCGGCACACTCAAAAAATAATAAGAATGATACAAAAATAAAGACATGACCCCAATCTGCACCGAACCAATCAACATCAATCGAATCGATAACATTCGCGGCACTCCCCGAAATCGCGTCAACGGCACAAATAAAATCACCGCCAAAATAATACGAATAAAAACCACAAAATATTTGTCCAAATTCATCAAGTATTCACCAATCAAACTAAACGAAAATGACCATAATATTGTCGTAAGAATCAAATAGAACATCAACGTACCCCACACAATCAAACAATTTAAGATCACAATAATTTTTCTTGTGATAAAGAATTGAGAATAGGTTGTCAAGAGTTGGCAGTTGGCTAACGCAAAAAATCAATCACCGCAACGTACTCATATCAATAACATAACGAAATGGAACTTCTCCGGCAGAGATTTTTTGGTACGCTTTATCAATTTCAGATGTTTCCGCTTTGATCAATTCTATTTCAGGATAAATATTATTCGACACAGAATAATCAAGCATCTCTTGTGTTTCTTTAATACCACCAATTAACGAACCATAAATTTTTCGATTGGCGTTGCCAAGCGGCAACTTTGAAATATTAATATTCGAGTTCGGCGGCAAACCAACAACCGCCATTTCACCGCCCATTTTCAACATCCGAACATACAACAACGGATCATAATCAACCGGAATAGTCGTAATAATAAAATCCATCGTATTATTTAATCCCTCCATTTCCTGTGGATTGCGGACATTGACGTAACGTTTTACGCCCATACGTTTAGCAGCATCACGTTTTGTGTCGTTGACATCAAATACGGTTACCTCGGTTTTCAGGTCAACCAAATATTGAACCGCCATGTGTCCCAGCCCCCCAAAACCAGCAACTCCCACTCGATCTCCCGACTTAACATTACTAAATTTAATAGGCGACCACGTCGTAATTCCCGCACAAAGTAACGGAGCCACTTTTGAAATCACAGCATTGCTCGGAATTTTAATCGCAAAATACTCCGAAACAATAATCGTGTCCGAATAACCACCCATCGTTATTTCGTTTTCATGGTATTGATCTTTTGAATTATAAGTAAAAACTGCTCCCTTTTCGCAAAATTGTTCTTTGCCAACCGAACAAGAATTACATTTCCTGCACGCATTCACCATACATCCCACGCCGGCAAAATCACCAACATTGAATTTAGTAACGCTTTTTCCCACTTTCGTAACACGTCCCGCAATCTCATGACCCGGAACCATAGGATAACGCGAATGAATACCAAAATTACTTTGCTCATTCCATGCCGCATGCAAATCACTGTGACAAATTCCCGCGTACAAAATTTCAACCTGAATATCGTGATCACCAACCGCATGACGTGTAAATTCATGCTTGTGAAAATGACCATCCTGAGAATGTACCGCAAAACCCTTCGCCGACACACGAGTCGTTTGCGCACAATTTTGCCGCACATCAGCAAGATTGATCACCACAATTGACAAAATAAGAACAAAAAATATTTTCAAATTCGATAAAAATTTTAAATTGAACATGATAATTAAAGTGTTTTAATGTTTTTCGTTATTAAAAATCAGTATTGGAATGACACTAATATATTGCAATAATCTTAACAGCGCAATGGCTTCATCGCAACAAGTACGGCGAAAACAATATTTTTGTGGATAATATCAATTTGTTGGAAGCCGGATTCTTCAAGTGTTCGTATGAGAAACGGTAATGTTTCCGGCGTGTCGGAACGTTCAACGTAATCACGGGAAAACTGACAATTGTCATTGTTAATTGTTATTGTTCAGGACAGATAATCCTGAATCGCGTTGACATTGACATTGGGATTGTCGCGGAGGAATGAAACGGCTTCGAGGAATGCCTTGGCTCCGCGAATGGTCGTCACAAGAGGAACGCCTAAACGCATTGCAGTTGTGCGGATTAGCACTTCATCGCGGTGCGGATTTTTGCCGGACGGCGTGTTGATAATCCATTGCACTTTGCCGTCAATCATGCGATCAAGAATATTCGGGCGTTCACCTTCGATAATTTTAGACACAATCTCGACTTTGAACCCCATACTGCTTAACACGGCACCGGTTCCACGCGAGGCGATAATGTTAAAGCCAAGTTGAACCAGTTGACGAGCGATTTCGCCAATAAACGGTTTGTCCGATTCTTTAACCGACACAAACACATTGCCCGAGAGCGGAATCAGAACACCGGTTCCGTTTTCGCCTTTTGCGAACGCTTCGCCGAATGTTTCCGCAATACCCATCACTTCGCCGGTTGATTTCATTTCCGGACCCAACCGTGTGTCCACACCCGGAAAACGAGACCAAGGGAACACCGACTCCTTCACCGCAACATGATTCAACTCTTGCCAACGTCTAAACGGTCGCTCTGAAAATATCGCCGTCAATTTTTCACCAAGCATCACCCGCATGGCAATACTTGCCAACGGTTCGCCGATTGCTTTGCTGACAAACGGAATTGTCCGACTAGCACGCGGATTGACCTCCAACACGTAAACCAAATGATTCTTAATCGCAAATTGAATATTCAATAAACCGATTACATTCATTTTGAGAGCAATTTTACGTGTTGCGTTTTCGAGTTGCCGAATCACTTTGGGCGTCAACGATTGCGGTGGAAGCGAACACGCCGAATCCCCACTGTGGATTCCCGCTTCTTCGATATGTTCCATAATCGCCGCAACAATCACGGTTGTCCCATCAGAAACCGCATCCACGTCAATTTCAATCGCGTCTTCCAAAAAGCGATCAATCAAAATCGGACGTTCCTCACTGAGTACCAAATCCGCTTGCAGCGAATATTCGAGCAACGCATTCCAATAAGATTTCAAATCGTCACGGTCAAAAATGATTTCCATTTTCGCGCCGCCAAGCACAAAACTTGGACGCATTAACACGGGAAACCCAATCTGTTCCGCAGCGGCAAGAGCTCCTTCCAATTCGAAAGCGGTTGCGCCTGGAGTTTGGCGAATTTCAAGCTCTTGCAACATTTCACCGAATTGCCGACGATCTTCCGCCAACGCGATTGATGCGACGTCGGTTCCTAGAATTCGCACGCCTTCTTCGGCGAGAGATTTTGCCAGATTGAGTGGAGTCTGACCGCCGAATTGCAACACCACACCAATCGGTTTTTCATGTGCAATCACCGCCAGAACATCTTCGAGAGTTAGCGGTTCGAAGTAAAGCACATCCGACGTATCGTAATCGGTGGAAACGGTTTCGGGGTTGCAGTTCATCATGATCGCGCGATAACCCAAGCGTTTAACCGTAAACGCCGCATGACAACAACAATAATCAAATTCGATTCCTTGTCCAATACGGTTGGGACCGCCGCCAAGAATGAGAACAGAGGGAGTTGGCATCTTTAATATTATAATGTATTAGTTTTTATGGACAGTTTCCCGTCATTTGTCGAACCTTTTATCCAACCCAATGATCTGAGTTTTATTCCGAAACCGAAGGTAGAGACAAAAGCAATACCTGATCATTTTAACCGATTCCATCAACTTGTCAATTTGCGTATCAGAGCAAGACAGGGAATTTCTTGTCTAGGACACCTCTAAAAATTCAGTTTTACTGATTTTGGATCGTTGAAAAATAAGGACTTATGAATAATTTTTTGGAGAAATGACGGACGGCAGAGAGTCAAAAGATGTTGCAAAAATGAATGGTTATTTTCGTTTCGACAAAAGAGGCGTAACAATTTTATCGGTAATTTCATCAATAGTGAAACAATCGGTTTCGATCATTTCGTGAGCGGTTTCGGCATAAAGCGGATTACGTTTTTGTAGCAAGTTGATAATTTCATCGAATGGTGTCCATGTCGTCAGATTGGGGCGCAAAGTTGCCGATTCCGGATCGTCTTGAATGCGGTGCAAAATTGTTTCCGGTGTTGCTGTGAGCCAAACAACATGTCCGGAATTTTTGAGACGACAACGTGTTTCCGGTCGAAGAATCGCACCGCCACCGGTTGACAAAATGAACGGATTCCCCTGATTTTGTTGTAAAATTTCTGCGATTGTCGATTCTTCCAAGTTACGAAATATCGTTTCGCCATTTTGTGCAAAAATATCAGCAATCTTTTTGCCTGAACGTTGTTCGATTTCCGTATCGGAATCAATAACCGGAATTTGAAGTCGTTGACTGAGTTTTCGGGCAATCGTTGTTTTACCGGTTCCGCGATAGCCGATTAAAATGAGAGAATTCATGATTTTGTTGTGAGAATGTGTTTTCAATAGAAAAACGTTCTTTAATTTTGTTTTAAACCAAGAAAAAAGCAGAAGTCGTCAAACCTCTGCTTTTTATTTCCATCGGAAACAATTGTGATATTCGTTCCGACAAATTTTTAGTACATATCGCCGCCTGGCATTGGCGGAGCGGCTTTTTCTTCTTTGGGAATGTCGGCAACCAGCGCATCACTGGTCAACATCAGCGACGCAACACTCGCCGCATTGGTCAACGCGGTACGTGTAACTTTCGTCGGATCGATAATTCCGGCTTTGACCACATCTTCGTACACATCCGTTAAAGCGTTGTAACCGAAATTGGCTTTACCTTCGGCGACTTTTTCGGTAACAATACCGCCATCTTTACCGGCATTCTGTGCGATTTGAGTTAATGGAGCCCGACACGCTCGAACAATAATATTGTAACCAACCGCTTCGTCCGTAGGAATTTCGCCTGATTTAACCGCGTTGGAAGCACGAAGCAACGCAACACCGCCACCTGGCAAAATACCTTCTTCAACTGCGGCACGTGTTGCGTGTAAAGCATCTTCAACACGGGCTTTTCGTTCTTTCATTTCACTTTCGGTGGCGGCACCGACCAGAATTTTCGCAACACCGCCGGAAAGTTTTGCCAGACGTTCTTCGAGTTTTTCGCGGTCGTAATCGCTTGTTACGTTATCGATTTCGCGTCGAAGTTGCTCAATACGTCCTTTGATTTCTTCATTTTTACCACCGCCTTCGATGATGGTGGTATTATCTTTGTCAATCACGATTCGTTTTGCGGTTCCGAGATCGTTCAGCGTCAACGATTCTAGTTTACGCCCAAGACTTTCGAACAGCACTTCGCCGCCGGTCAAGATTCCGATATCTTCGAGCATTGCCTTGCGTCGATCGCCGTAACCCGGAGCTTTAATCGCAGCAATTTTCATTGTTCCACGCAACCGGTTAATCACGAGTGTTGCCAACGCTTCACCGTCCACATCTTCCGCAATAATCAGCAATGGTCTGCCGGTATTGACGACGGCTTCGAGAATGGGAATGGCTTCTTTAATGTTCGAAAGTTTCTTTTCACTAAGCAAAACGTAAGCGTTTTCGAGAACGCATTCCATTTTGTTCGGATCGGTTACGAAATACGGCGAGAGATAGCCGCGGTCAAACTGCATGCCTTCAACCCATTCGACTTCGGTTTTCAGACTTTTGCCTTCGTCAACCGTAATCACACCGTCTTTACCAACTTTCGCCATCGCTTCCGCCAAAAGATCGCCGATTTCTTTATCGTTATTGGCGGCGATCGCTCCGACTTGAGCGATTTCCGTTTTGCTATTTTTAACACTTACCGACATACTTTTGAGTTTGGCGATAATATCGGCAACCGCTTTATCCATTCCATTTTTGAGTTGCAACGGATTGACACCGGCAACAACCGCTTTCATTCCTTCATTGAAAATCGCTTCCGCCATGATGGTTGCGGTTGTGGTTCCGTCGCCGGCGACATCGCTGGTTTTCGAGGCAACTTCACGAACCATTCTGGCTCCCATATTTTCGTAAGTGTCTTCCAAATCAATTTCTTTGGCAACAGTAACACCGTCTTTTGTTACCAACGGCGAACCGAAACTTTTTTGAATAATTACGTTTCGTCCTTTGGGACCGAGTGTTACTTTTACTGCTTTTGCTAATTTCGAGACTCCGCGTCGTAATGCTTCACGAGCCTCTTGATCGAATGCAATCATTTTAGCCATACTATTCTCCTAATTTATTGTGGTTAATTCTGTTAATTTAATTTGTAATGAAACATTGTCAAAATGGGCGGATTTATTGTAAAAACGTTCTATTTTCCAATATTCCGTATCCTGAACCTAATTTGTTTGAACTTAATTTTGTTCTTGTTAGCCAATGATGGCGAGAACATCACTTTCGCGCATGAGAAGGAGTTCGTCATCGCAGATTTTGAACTCTTCGCCGGCGTAGGAGAGGAAAAGAACTTTATCCCCTTCTTTGATTTGAAATGTTGAACGTTTACCGTTATCGAGAATTTTTCCATCACCGATACTGACGACGGTTCCGCGAGCCGGTTTATCTTTGGCGGTATCAGGGAGATACAGACCTCCTTTTGTTTTTTCTTCTGCCGCTTCGCGTCGAACAACGACACGATCACCGAGTGGTTGAATTTTCGTTCCTTTGCACGAACATTCGCACGAATCTTTCTTTTTCTGCATAGTTTCCTCAAAAGTTTGTTACGTTAGAGAAATCTCCTGCCAAAAGGAGAATTAACGATAAAATTTCTAGAACTTATGCAAGTTTTGCGCCAATTCTATTTCCCTGATGGAATTGATGAAAAACAAAAAAAGAATTTTGACGTAACTCTTGTAGTAATTGGCTTCAAATTTATTTTGATGAAAGTTCTATTTTTTTCATTTCCAACCCTCTTACTGCCAAAATGACAGTCGATAGACAACTCCTAACACGCTCCAGAACTTTATAAAGTGTTCCAAATAGAATGTTCTAAATAGAGTGTTCCAAATAAAGTATCCCGAAATCGCTTCTGTTGGAATTTTTAGGGAAGATAAACACAATCAGAATAGGCGGCGTTGGAAAATGTTCCGAATTGGATATTTTGTTGGAGCGCACAATGAAGTCGTTGCAAATAGTTTTTGCGTGAAATTTCAATTGCGCCGAGACTTGCGGTGTGATGATTGATTACCTGAATATCGAC
>JAIRTV010000060.1 GCA_031254675.1 Planctomycetaceae bacterium
CGCGAATTTCATTACGAAGATTACAAAACCCGACTCTCTTAACAAACGTCCGGTCATCGTCCTTTTGAGCTACAAATTCGTATAACGTTGTTTTTGTGAGGACGTGTAGTTCGTAATTCGTGATTTGTGTCACAAGAAAAAATTTAGTCAAAGATATACTTTACGACGCCAATAATTATCCTCGTTTAATGCGTTGAAATTTTGGAGTCATTAATTTTTTTGATTTCTTCTTTGTAATCGGTTTCAACTTGGTCGAGGCAAACTTGTTGGTGTCGAATTTCTCTCAACCGACGCAACTCTTCAGCGAAGGAATCGCTCAACACGAAAAAATTTATCGGAACAATCATAATCAGAAAAATTTTTGCCCATTTTAACAATCAACCTATCAACGTTAGGAAAAATTTTATGTATTCTTTGTATTTTATTTGTTTAGTTATTACCTCTTAAACTTTATCCCTTCGCTGTTCAATATAATTACTCTATGAGTTTAGGAAAAATAAAAAAATGTCATAAAATTGCATTTTTTTTGAAAATTGCTCTGGAAATAAAACCGAAATTTTGTGTATTATGTAAGTGTTCTTTTTTTTGTTGCTGACAGTTTTCGGGCGGAGAAGCAAAAACAAAGAAATTTGTAAGAAATTGTTTTGATCATTCAGGGA
This sequence comes from Planctomycetaceae bacterium, assembly GCA_031254675.1. Classification (GTDB taxonomy): domain Bacteria; phylum Planctomycetota; class Planctomycetia; order Pirellulales; family Thermoguttaceae; genus WRKP01. Next base: position 660 of record JAIRTV010000060.1, read on the forward strand.
GATGTTTGTGAAAATTGTTAAACGAATTGCGATGACTTTAGTGCTTTGCCTTGCGGTTGTTGGGGCTTTTGCGCTGTTGAAAAAGGCACCGCAGTTGAATGTCCCTCCTGAAGATATTCATTATTTGGAAGAAGTTGGTATTTCGGCATCGGAAACGGCATCGGAAGCGGGATTGTCAGGGGCGCATGGTTCGGTTCACGGAGTTCCGCCGCTTGTTTCGCCGTCACAAATAGATACACCATCCGGTTCTTTCGGAATACCATCTTCCTTTTCGCCTCCTGCTTCTCTTTTGTCAACCGCCGAATCGGACACTTCGGTCTTGACTGCGGAAACCGACGCTCCACCGTTCACCGCGGATTCCGAAGCGCCGCCGTTTGTTGCCGCAACCGCCGAACCTGTTACCGCCGCACCTTTTGTTGTTCCAACTCCACCCCAATCCGCACCAACACCAATATCAACACCTTCGATTCCATTACAACCTGTTCCGACTACGCCAGCAATTCAGACATTTCCCTTGCAAACCGTTCCAATTCAAACTCCAATTCCGCCGCCGGTTCAACCGTCTCCGCCGGATAAACCGGTTACGTGGGACGGACCTATTACCGAAATTGTTTTTGTACCTTCCCCAGATGTTTCCGATTTAGGGAAGGGTTCGAGTGTTGTGGAACCCCCAACAGAATCGTTGGAATCATTGCCAAAACCGGTTGATCCGTTTTTGGCTTTCGCTGTTTCTACACCGGTTTCTCCGCCGTCTTCAGAATCGCCTGTTCATGCCAAGCAAGAAACCGTTTTGCCAAATAATAACAATAATAATAACAATGTTCTTGCTTCGAATAATCGTATTAAACGTCTTCCGGCTGTTGTGGAGGAAACAACCGAAGTACAACAAAGTATGACCGCTCCGATTGATTTTGAGAAACAATCAACATGGTTTGCCGCAACGATTCCAACTGATTCTCACAAACAGTTGTATTCGCCAACATTACCGTTGCCGGAAGAAAAATCTCCTCCATTCAAATTGAACGATTATCAGCAAACTTCAATTCATCGGGATATTACCTTTGCTCCGGTGTTGCCGCCGGTGAACGAAACACAACCCATGATTTCGTTTGTTCCGCAAAAATCGGAAAAGCCGTCGATTAACGAAACAATTCCCGTCGCAACAATTTTTCCTGCCACACAGGAATTGACGACAGCAAAATTGGAAACAGAAAAATCGTTTACGCATATCAAACCGACAGATTCCGCAACGGTTAGTGAAATAGAAACAAAAACGAATACGATTGAGGCGATTCCGTTTGTTGCGATTGAGAGTGAGAGTTTACCGGTTGCGTCGGTGTCGGCGATGGAAGTTCCGGTGCAGCAAACCGCTCTGATGATTCGCGAGACGGTGGAACGTTTTATCAAAGCGCAAACGGTGTTGATTGAGTCGGGCGAAGCAACAAAAATACGCAATGCGTTTGCACAATTGAGCCGACTTTACGAACATCAAGAGTTGAATGGAGCGGAAAAAGCGTTTATGATGCCGTTGCTTGATCGTTTGGCGTTGAATGTAATCTATTCGCGTAACGCTCATATTTTGGAACCGGCGTATGTTATTCGGTTGGGCGATTCAATTGATTCGATTGCGCGAACATTTGATCTTTCGCCGGCGTTGCTTATGAAAATCAACGGTCTTACCGGTGCACGCCCGTTAGAACCCGGTACCGAGTTAAAAGTGATTGTCGGTCATTTCGATGCAAAAATTTCCGCCGAACGTCGAGAATTAACGTTAATATTAGGCGGTTTGTATGCGGGTCGTTTTCCCGTCTCGCTTGGAGAACGAATCGAACATCTACGCGGCGAATTTTATGTCAGTTCCAAAACGGATACTTGGAACGAAAAATCATTGACATTGAACAATGGAGTTGTATTTTACGGAACAGATCGTCCGCAACCAGGAGATCCGTTGGCGACAACAGTTCGGTTTACGCAACGGGACGCCAAAGAATTGTTCGATATTCTAACGGAACACTCCGTCGTCGTCTTCGAAGATTAA
>JAIRTV010000095.1 GCA_031254675.1 Planctomycetaceae bacterium
TGTTTAATTTTCCCTAAAACCCCGCAAAAAAGCCCCACCTCCAATTTACGTTCCAAACTATCCCCTCCATTTAGCCCCCCCCCCCCCTGGCTTATGCAACTTGTCCATTTTAACATTTGGCTTTTCGCAAAAAATATTGCGAAAATCCCAACCAAACACTTTACGAAATTTTCCATTGCCATTCTCCTTATTTCACAAGGTTTTACAAAATTGATCGCGAAACGCTTGCCGAAAAACGACAAAATAAACGCAACACGATTGAACTAGTTTATACAGAATCAAAAAGAATGTCAAGCGATGTTTTTTATTTTTTAAAAATTTTTGCAATTATTCAACGAAATTGCCTACCGTTCACAGAAGCAAGTCGGTCAGTTGCCGTTCGGAGACGGGGAACGGTTGGCAATGAGACACCAAACCGTTTCTATTTTTTTCCCATTTGATAGGTTTGGAGCAACACTTCATCAGCATCAGCGAATTGTTCAAGCATCTCGGCTTCAACAACAAACACAACCACCGATTGTTGACCATTTTGATCCGTCATCAGATTGTAGATCCAACGGAGAGAAAGTTCCTCAACCGTCCCGTCAATCAAAACCGTAAATACCTTATATCCTAATTTGTTGGTGTGTTCTTCGGCAGCAACAATTTTACCGAAATTTTTACCAAGCCCATCCGCTAACTCCTTTTTGAATTTATCCAAATTAGTCATGGTTTTGAGATCGACCGTACCCATGTCGGCAATATTACATTGAGCAACAAGTTCGCCCTTGTGCAACTTTCGGAGAATAGTCGTGTGAGGATCGTCTTGAAAAACGTACCAATCCCGATCATGAGAAAATCGCCACGAACCCTTGCCTCCATCATATTTAAGTTTCAGAACACGATCATTGGGTTTGATATTGATCGTTCGAATTAGATTCTCCGTCAGTACCTGCGGAACTTCAATTGGCGAAATCTTGACCTGAAGCCGCGCAACAAGATCAAGACCAGGACCAACATGTCCAATAGAACGATTCTCCTCAATCAAAAGACCAAGCCAATTAATCCGTTGTGCCGTCAGGTCAAACTGGAACTTCGCCCGAATCGACATCTCCGTTGCCGCTCCAAGATAAACCCCACTCACATCACCAACAACCTCCACCATCGCCATCTTGTCCGCAACCGCCGTCAAAACCGCTTCCACATTGCTTTCCGTTACCGCATCAACCGAAAGGAAAGAACGAAGAACACGATCAGAAATCTTCCAAGTATCACCAATTCGAATCTCCTTGTTCGGCAAAAGCCGATCAAGCGTCAACGTGTTACCGGGCAAGTCTTCAACCAAAAGCAATTGCTCGCCACGCAACGAACCACGCGGCGAAAAAAGAGAAACCTTATCACCCTCCAAAGAACAAACAATCGTCTGCAACTCCTCATCAAGTTCCGGCATCTTAATTTGTTCACCGATTTTCATCTTCGATTTGGCAAGATTATACTGCCGAACACTCACCAGCGGTCCCGTCGAAAGCGAAAATTGATCAATACGTTCCTCATACCGGAAACCGGCAACAACTTCCATTTTGTCGGTTGTCGCTTTCAATTCGTTCGAAACCTGTTTGACATCGCCGGTTACTTCGAGCAATGTCTCCACCAAATCTGTCGAACCACGTTGCCGACTGCTTTTCAAAAGAAATCGTTCTTCCGAAAGATTGGCAGGAGTTTTTGCCGGTTCGGTTTTTTCGGGAAGACGAATCGCCGAAATCGGACGTTGAACAGTTGTCTTCTGTACCGGTTGAGTGTTGTCGGTTCTCGCTCCAGAGGAAGTTGCTGTCTCTTTGGACTCCAACTCCTTCGCCTTATTCGACTTCCCCCAAACAATTCCTCGACCGGAATTTTCTTGAGCCACTCGAATCGGCGAATCAACTTTCGCTTCAATATCATCATTGTCAACAACTTTGGTCGCTTCAATATCCGGTGTTGTCTCTTCTGCCTCAACACCGTTGTTTTGAGCGGTCGCCAAAATAGCCGAAACGAAGAAAACAATAGAAAACAACCAACTAAACCGCAATTTCAAGTGAAAACGACGACACATTTCTGGTCTATCCTCCGTTTTTGACGAAAATTCTCTTTATTTTATACCTTAATTACTTTATGCTTGTGAGGCATTCTTTTGGTTTTATCGTCCGTTAGGTTATGCTGACTTTGACGGAAATAACGAAAATAACGAAAGAAGCAGTAAGAATTAGACCTTTTCTCGAATCCCTTTCCCTAAGACAAGAGTCAACCTTTCTTTTCAGGTGGGCAACCTTCTTTTGAGGTGGGCGACCTTTCGCCGAAAGGTCGCGTCGGCGATAGCCGACCAGCCCCTTTGTTCGGCTGGCAATCAGATTCCAAACCGTTTGGCAACACAAATTGCAGTCCGAACACAGAGTCAAGTCGGCTAACGCCGACGTGATGTTTCGGCGAAACATCACCCACCTTTTTAGAAACATCACTCTCCTTTTTAACAACATCACCTACTTTGCACCTTGTTTTTCAATACTTAAAGCCAAGGTTTATTATGGCACGAAAGCGCTTTCGATTTCGCTCCAAGGTCCTTTTTCGCCGCGGGTGTTTTCCCAACGCAAACAAAAATAAACCGTTTTGCCGCGATCATGCCCCTCAAACTCCAACATAAAAGGCGTTTTAGTGTCAAAAGCCGAATTCTTCAAGTCCACAACATCAATAATTGGCGTCTCGCTCATCATCCAACGAATTTCCGCACCGTGTTGTCCAACAGGTTTGGCTTTGGATTTTGCGCTGCCTTGGTCGTGGTAATGAATTGTCAATCGCCGGATTGTGCTGCTATCGACTTCAAATTCGGGATAAGTTGTGGCAATTGGTGCAGGGGTTCGGGTTGTTTTGTGAATGGGCAAACCAAGATTATCGCGATCAGGGTCGGTCAAAAGATGGTTATTGGTCAGATATTCCCGAATCGCCTGACGCAACGTCTGCTCCAAAATCTTCCGAGCATCAACCTTCGCTTGAACTGCGGCTTTGGTTCGGGTTGTTGGCGACTCCGCAATCTGCAACTTTTGCGTGAAATCATCGTACAAGGTGTTCAAATCTTGATAGACATTGGGCGGAAATTCGATTTGAGGGTAAATTTGAGCAAGATAGCTCACAAAATTGTTCGTCCAAACCTGAAA
>JAIRTV010000099.1 GCA_031254675.1 Planctomycetaceae bacterium
TTTATTGAATTGTTTTGAGCGATTCGGTCAAGGCGTTGATGGTGTAACGGATTTGTTCTTCGGTGTGCGCTGAAGTAATAAAGAAACGCAAGCGTGCAGCTTTTTCTTCGACAGCCGGATGTAAAATCGGTTGTACGTTAATTCCTTTGTCGAACAACGCTTTTGATAATTTCAATGCGAGCATGGAATTGCCGAGAATTACCGGTACAATTGCCGTATCGCAACTTGTTCCCGTGTTCAATCCGTGTGCTTTTGCCAATTCCAGAAACATTTTTCCGTTGCGGCGTAATTGTTCGACGCGTTGTGGTTCTTTTTCCAGCAAACGAATTGCCGCCAACGCTGCCGCGCAATTCGGCGGCGAAATCCCAACACTAAATACAAAATTCGGTGCTGTGTATTTCAGATATTCGATCAATTCTTTTGATCCGCTAATGTAACCGCCGCAACTTGCAAACGTTTTACTTAGCGTACACATCCAAATATCAACATCGCAACGGTTGACGTTGAAATGTTCACCGATTCCGCGTCCGGTTTTGCCAAGAACACCCAACGAATGAGCTTCGTCAACCATCAACAACGCACGATGCCGCTTTTTAACTTCAATCAGTTTCGGTAAATCGGGATAATCGCCATCCATACTGTACACGCCTTCCACAGCAATCAAGATGCGACGATATTCGTTTCGGTGTTTGTTCAGAATCCAATTTGCGGCTTCCCAATCGTTGTGCGGAAACGGTCGCCGACGCGCACCGGAAAGCAACGCCCCTTCCATAATACTGTTGTGCGCCAGCGAATCAAAAAGAATCATATCTTTTTCGTTTAATAAATGTCCGATCACTCCTTCGTTGGTGGAATGACCGCCTACCATCACCACCGTATCTTCGCAACCAAGAAACTCCGAAATCGCTATTTCCAATTCTCGATGAATTGGTTTGTTGCCGGAAACCAACCGGCTTGCCGAAACACTTGTCCCGTACCGCTCACATGCATCAACCGCCGCACGTGTTACCGCCGGATCGCCCGACGTATTGATATAATTATAATTCGAGAAATTGATGTATTCTTTACCGTTAATTGTTGCGCGGTCATTCGTAATTCCTTCGTGAACATCGAAAAACCGATTGAGACCGGTTTGTTGAATCAGATCAAGTCCGGCTTTTAGATTTTGGTATTCCGGAAACTTTTCAATGTGATCGTATTCCTCTGGAATTTCGCGAGTAATATTTTTTTCTTCCTGAATTGGTTTACGAAGCCCCGAACCAAGATACAGCAAGACCGCATCAAGAACTTGTTGTGCTGTGAGCAATTCCGGCAAAACGGATTCGGGAAATTGACCGCCAAACCGATCTTCCAACGAAGCGAGAATTTCCATGCGTTCCAGCGAATCAAGACCAAGTTCCGTAATATCCGTGTCAATTGTTAAATGAGCCGCACGTTCTTTGGCAACTTTTCTGACTTCTTCCAAAATGATTGCCGCAATTTCATCTTGAGAAATTAACGACAACATGGTATGAGACGACGAATTTTGTTGAAGAATAATCTGTTTTGGTTGTATGGGAGCGGTGGTTTTGCTGTGTGCTGTTTGGGTTGTTGTTTTTGTCGGCGATTCAACGGGTTCGACTATTCCGCGAACAAGCCGTCGATGATCATCGGCGTCCGTCAAACCAACCGCTTCATTTAACGCATTTTCGGTTTCGCTGCCTTCGATGAAATGGAACGACACATCGGGTGAAACCCATCGTGAAATTTCACTGAGAGAGCCGTCCAAAAAACCGTTGCGACAGGCATGACGTTGAATTTTTCCGCTGGAAGTTTTTGGAATGCTGCCAGACTTGACAAGCACAATTGCTTCAACCGGAATTTCATGCTCCAACGCTACTGCGCGGCGGATTTCTCCGAAAATTGGTTCGGTTTCGCCTTTGAAGCGGCGTTCTAATTCTTGCACGATCACGAGATGTTCCTGATGTTTTTCCGAATCGTCCCGAACCATAAAAGCAGCACCGCCCAATGCCCGAAGATGTTGATCGACATGTTGTACGGTCATTTCGATATCCTGTGGATAGAGATTGACGCCGCGTATAATGATCAAATCTTTGATTCGTCCGGTTACGAAAAGGTCGCCTTCGATCATGAAGCCGAGGTCGCCGGTTCGCATGAAGGGGCTTTCGTTGGTGTTGGCGATTTGGGCGTGAAAGGTTTGTTCGGTTGCTTCGGGGGCATTCCAGTAACCTTTTGCCATGCTGGGACCGCGAACCCAAATTTCGCCGACCACACGTTCGGGACATTCAACACAAGATTCGGGATCGACAATAGCAATACGTTGATCGGCGAGAATATTTTTCCCGCTGGAAACTTGCCGAGTGATTTTTCCGGTTTCTGGAACGGCATCGACAGCTTTCCCAACCGATAGAGCGTCCGCATCCAACAAGCGAATAATCGGCGGTTCTTTTTGGTAACCGCCGGAAACAAGAAGAGTTCCTTCCGCCAGACCGAAACAAGGATAAAACGCTTCATACCGAAAACCACAACGTTCAAATTTTTGGGCGAAAGTTTCCATTGTTTCAGCCAAAACGGGTTCGGCGCCGTTGAAGGCGACATTCCAACTTCTTAGGTCGAGTTGATCGATTTGTTCTTCGGTGATTTGCCGAACACAAAGATCATAAGCGAAATTGGGACCGCCGCTGGTGGTTCCGTGATATTTTGTGATGGCGGCAAGCCAACGAAAAGGCTTTTGAAGAAAGGTGAGGGGAGACATAATGACGTTTGGTCTTCCGCAATAGAGGGGTTGCAGAATTCCGCCGATGAGTCCCATATCGTGATAGCTTGGCAACCAGAAGACGCCTTGACCGGTTCGGGAATGTTCGAAGCCGTTGTAGATGACGCGGGAATTATGAATGAGGTTGCCGTGTGTTAGGATGACGCCTTTGGGAGTTCCGGTGGAGCCGGAAGTGTATTGCAGGAAGGCGATGGAATTGGCGTCGATTTCCGGATGGTTCCAATGTTCTTCTAATTCTGGAGGGATAGTGGTTGTTGCCTGCCAGGTAATTTCTCGGAGATAGGGTGCTTCGTCGATGAGTTCGCTAACACGTTTTAAGACGTCATCGGTTGTGAGAGCGACAGCGGCGCCGGCGCTTTCCGCAACAGCTTGAATACGGAGAATCGAACGGTTTTTCCGCGGCGGATAAACCGGAACAGCAATCGCCCCCGCATAAAGACAACCAAAAAAAGCGGCAATAAAATCAAGCCCGGGAGGATAAAGTAATAAAACACGTTGTCCAAACATATTTTGTTGTTGTAGCCATGCGGCGATACGTCGTGCTGTTTGGTCGAGTGTGGCGTTTGTCATGACGATTTCTTCGTCAATTCCGTTGGCAAGATAGAGAAACGCGGTGGCGTTTGGTTGTGTTGTTGCCTGATAGCGAAGGAGTTGGATGAGATCGGGCGGACCAAAAAACGTAGAATAATCAGGAAAGTTTGGCACGGAAGGAACAATTTGAAAGGTGAAACCGCTCGGCAACATGAAAACATGACCACAACGATAAAAGTTTGTTAAAAATACTCTTCTATTAGACAATAAATAGGCAAAATAACAAGGGCTTGCTCCAATAGAGGAACATGATATTTTTTTGGGCTTTATTGTCTTTTCCCGCCCAACCCCTCTCCGAAAATCAACGACAACAAATCTTGAAGGATTTTTTGCTTTTTTTGTTGGTTGTTGCTTGATTTTCTTCGATTAACATGTACATTGATTGTACAAATCAAAACCAGAGAAGTCGATACGATAAATTTTTGATCTTTGACAATTCGATTAGAAAACGAATATTGTTGTGATGGTCAAAGGTTTTTTGTTTTGGCGGATTTTGGTTTTGTATTATTTTTTCTGATCCAATGATTTTGGTTGCTGAGGGGCAACGTATTATTTCCATTTTGGTAATTTCTGAATTAGAGTATATGAAAAATTCTGAATTGATTCTTCGTAATAGTCCTCTTTATCCTCTTCGGTTTGAGCCGATTTACAAGAATTATCTTTGGGGTGGTCATCGGTTTCGCGAATTGTTCCGTCGTTCGATTCCGGTTGCCGACAACACCAACTGCAATCCCGAAAATGATATTATTGCGGAATCGTGGGAAATTAGCGATCATGTTCACGGGGAAAGTGTTGTTCGGAATGGTCAATTGAATGGTTTTACGTTGCATGAGATTTTATTGAGTCATCCGTTGGAGTTACTGGGCGCCGACAATGTCAACCCGAATGCCTTGCCGCAACGTTTTCCGCTTCTTTTGAAGTATCTTGATGCGGCGCAATCGTTATCGGTTCAGGTTCATCCTGATGATATTTCGGCGCGGAGGTTACTGTTGTCGGATGCCGGCAAGACGGAAGCTTGGGTGGTGGTGGACGCTGGAAAAGACAGTTTCATTTGGGTGGGGACTCGTCAATCCTACACGGCGCAAGAGCAAGAGCAACTTATTCGCAGTCATAATTGGGACGAATTGTTGAATCGGGTTCAAGTTCGGGAGGGAGATTGTTTTTTTATTCCTCCCGGTACACTTCATGCGTTGGGGGCGGGAGTTCTTGTCGCCGAAGTTCAAACATCAAGCGATATGACATTTCGGCTTTTTGACTGGGATCGTCTTGATCGGGATGGCAAACCGCGTGAGTTAAAGGTTGAAGAAGGGATTCAAGTTTTACAAAACCCCGCAGAGCCAATCGTCGCACAACAACCATTGAAAACCGAAGATATTCATTGTGAGCGGTTGGTGGTTGACGAGAACTTCACGATTAACCGTTGGACATTGGAAGAACCTTATGCCTGGTACAACGACCAACGTTGTCATCTTTGGACGGTTTTGTCCGGTACGTTGGTGATTTCGTTCACCGCAGGACGAAGAACAAACCGCTTCGGAAATTCCGAACGCGCTACCGATCCCGATGCCATTGAAGTATTGCAACAGGGCGACTCAATACTAATTCCGGCAGTGTGCCGACATTTCCATTGTATTCCGGAAAATGGTTGCCGAGTCGTTTTCCTTGATATTTTCACCGATCATTTCGCCAAAGAATAGTTTGAACACGGAAAACACGGAAAAAAATAGGCATTGTCTTTAAGCCTATTCAAAACAGGGGCTAATCGGCTTTTGCCGATGTGATGTTTCGGCGAAAGGTCGCCCACCTTTTATAGTTAATAGGTCATGTGCAAGCGAAAACGGCGTGCTGGTGTGCAAGTGCGATATGTGTCGAATGTCACTGTAATAACAAAACCAGTGCATCAGTACGTCCCCCGATTGCCGCGTCATGTAAGATATGATAAAAACATGGCGTTTTGATAAATTGATCTTGCACGAATCTCTCTGGATCGGCTATGATCACGCTCTCTCTGGTCTTTCGCGTCATACGATGCCAGAGAGGGCTTTTATGTATAACATCGCATTCGACGGTCAATTCGGCAAGTACCCCTTCGCGA
>JAIRTV010000189.1 GCA_031254675.1 Planctomycetaceae bacterium
ATGCGTGAAGTCAATATGGGATCGAAAGAAATTGCTGATGTGATTGATGTTGTTTCGAAGATTGCGCGTCAGACGAATTTGTTGGCGCTCAATGCGTCTATTGAAGCGGCGCGTGCCGGCAAGGCGGGAGCGGGATTTTCGGTGGTTGCGGAGGAGGTTCATAAGTTAGCGAAGTCATCCACAGATGCGGCAATTCGAATCAGTGAATTGGTGGGCGAATCAAATGGAAAAATTGCCTTGGGAACAACTTTGAGCCAAAAACTTGAAATGGAACTTCTCCAGATTATGGAAGAAGCGAGAACAACGATGCTTGAGAGTCTCGACACCGCAACAAAATTAAAACATCTTGTCGAGCAACAACACTTGGTCGAACACGAAAAGAAATTTTGTTTAATTAAAAAACGTAAAGACAATCCCTGACACAGAAAACCAAGTACACTCTTTGCGATACACGCCTTGTACTTAAAATGTAATCGGTAATTTGGATTTCTTCGATTTATCTCTTTTTCACCGAATTTGTCTTACGAAACCGGCACCACCGCGTAATTATTCTATCGTTTTTTTGATGTTTCAATTTTCACAACGTTATTTTGGAGAAGGATCGTTTGGGTTGCAAGCGGAATTTTCGTCTAAGAACAATCATTCGCTTGCGACACGAACCACCAATCTCTCCTCTCCAAAAAACGAAACATTAATCAAATAACCGCACAATGTATCGACTCAGTGCAGAACTCAATCCAATAGTTTTACCGCTTTCAATTAAAAACTAATTGGCAGGACCTGGAATGATTCTTCCCGGAACAACTCCAGTACAACTCATATCACAGGGATTGCAAACAGCTTCGCAAGGATTACACCCTGCCGGTTCACATGGATCGATTTCACACGTTCCAATACTTGTTGCCGATGTCGTGTAAACGACTTCTTTCTTTGCTCGTGTTGTCGGAAACAACGAACCCGTCCGGCATAAACTAAAACTTCCGTCAGAACTACAACCTACAGAAAAGGTTGAAAGTACCAGAGCAATAGCACAAAATAACACAGTTTTTTTCATAATATTCTCTCCTATGAAAAATGGGGGGGGTGAGTCCAATTTATCAGTGCGGCAAATGAATCCCTTCATCATTACCGCTCTGCATCTGTCAGGATACTCTACAACACTCTTAAGAAAATGCAAACAAAATGATCAAAATATTTTATTTGCGAAACAACAGATTTACCTACAATCCTGTTGATTCGCTCTTTGAGTAAAACCGGAAAATTTTAACAAATTTATTCGATTTTCTTGAATCACACGAAAAAAAAACCTAAGATACAATACAACCTTATCGGACTCCAATTTGCATGAGAAAATATTCAGCAAAACTTTTAGAATCAATAACTTATTGTACGAGTAAACACTGTTATGAAACGTTTTGTTCTAATTTTAACATTGAGTTTGTTTGTTTCTGTTGTTCGAGCCGGCGATACTTGGCTTATCGATACACATCCGGCAACAGCAGAACCGGAACATTTTATCGTTAAAAAACTCAATAACACAAATCAATCCGCCCGAGTTTGGCATTCCACAACATGGAAAGAGTTCCAAGAAACACATGTCCCGCAAAAACCGTTGGTTATTGTTATTCACGGTAATTGGATGTCTGTCGGCAAAACCATGAATTATGGAATTATTTTTGATCGTCTCACGGAAAAATTTGAAAAATTCGGAGAATATCGACTTCTTATTTGGAGTTGGCCTGCTGAACGAATTGCATGCGGCATTCGAAAAGATGCTTTAATCAAAGCACGGCGTGCCGATGACCAAGCCCAAGATCTGGTCACATTGCTTCAAACGTTAAAACCCAACAGCAAAGTTTCCTTGATTGGTTTTAGTTTTGGCGCCAGATTAGTCTGCAACACCTTACAAATCTTGGCGAATTCCGACAACATCCACAACAATTTATCAATTCGGTCAATCCTTTTAGCGGGAGCGTTGGATTGTGGAGCGTTGACGCCAAACGGTCACTATGGTCAAGCTTTATCCGTAACAGAAAAAATGTTGATTCATGTCAATCCCGATGATCAAACACTCTGTTTTTATCCATTACTTTTCCGCGTGGGCAGTTCGCAAGCTATCGGAAAAAAAGGAGTTGCGTTGAATGGAATTTCGGAAGAAACTCGCCGGAAAATCAAATCGGTCAATGTCGCCCGACAATTAGGAACCGAACACGCTTTTATCCCTTCGTTCCGAACATTAATTTTGTACGAAAAAGATTTTCGCCAATACGCTTTGTTTGAATAAGTTTCGATTGTTTTTTTTATTCGCAACTTTATTATCGGCGCAAGATTGCCGAGAATGTTTTCGGAATTAGTTTGGACAATCACGGTGAAATTGGTCAACTTCTGAATCGTCTCTACGATTTCACAATTTCATGGAGGAATGCAATAATTATTTCAGATATGCCGGATATTAGGGTAAATACAAAATTACACACCAATTCCTAAATGCGCTCTAAATAACGCAGAAAAAACTTTTAGGAGACATTTTACTGAATAGATACGAAATTTTTCAAAAACAAAGTTTTTAAACGTTTCCTATTGATGTTGACGTTCTATGGGTGGGGATTGGATGAGGCGTTTCATTTCCGCAACCGCTTCTTTGAGACCGGACAAAAACGCACGGGAAATAATACTATGACCAATATTCAACTCTTGCATTTTGGCAATTCCGGCAATCGGCAACACATTGTGGTAAGTCAAACCATGACCGGCGTGAAGCCGAAGTCCCGCTTCAACAATTATTTTACCGGCATCGACAATTCGAGCTAATTCTATATTTCGCCCTTGATCGTTTTTCGCCAACGCATAACTTCCCGTGTGAATTTCAATGGCGTTACAACCGGT
>JAIRTV010000227.1 GCA_031254675.1 Planctomycetaceae bacterium
GATTTCACCGCACCCAGTAACGCATCCGCTCCCGTTGGATCGTACATTCCGGCAAGAACCATGGCGTACGCTAATTTGTTTTCCGGCGATGCGGATTCCTGATAGGCTTTTTGTAACAACGGGATCGATTCTTTCGGATGCCACAGTAAATTCGCTGAACCTTTGAAACCATCCGGCAAGGTTTTAATATTTTCCGGTAACGCCGTAACAGAATCGTCATAATTGTCTTGATCCGTCAACACGGATTCCGGCAAATTACCGATTTCAACAAGATGTTTTTGTACAGGTTTGATGTCAAGTTTCCGAAGCGGCACATTGTCTTTTGCGGCTTTCGCAGCAAGACAACCCAACGCATAACCTTGATTTTGTAAATCCGGTTGCATTCGGATAATCGGAATGGCATCGCGATGGCAACTTGTCGCAAGACCACCGACAAAAATTCCCTCAAGTCCTTGCGGCAAACAACTTCGCATTGGAACGTCACAAAAATGTCCTTCATAGTGAAGATGTTCAATTTCCAGATATGGCGTCAACGTGTAACCATGCGTATCGAAATTGCTCCGAGAACGGACAATCGTATCAGGATATGTTCGTTTGTTGACTTGATCAAGAACAGTAAATGTAAAGTCGCCGACAATTTGTTGGCGTTCCCTCGTATCGAGTATTTTCCCGAAATCAAACGCTTTCGGAAATTTTTCTTTTCCGTACACAAAAACATGTGTTACATCTTCTATATCGGTTTCGTCAACATACATGTAATCCGTATTCGTGCCGCCCCCTCCAAAATTTCGTGGCGGCAAACCATGTCCTTGTGTTGCAATTTCTTTGTCGTTAACATAGTTCATTGTTGCTCCGGCTAATTCCGCAATACCACCACGTCCGGTTGCGTCGATCACAACTTTTGCCAAAACAATTCTTTGTCCTTGCGGCGTTGCGAGAAGCACTCCTTTAACAGTTGGCATACCATCAATTGTTTCACGAATTACTCCGCTTCCGAGAACACCATACCAAACATCGGCTCCGGCTTCGGCAAGTTTCGAACGCCACCAAAATGCACGCTGCTCAATATTCCACGAGGATCTGCCGCCTTCAACTTCATTGCAAAAACCAACTCGGTTGCCCTCCCAATAACCAGAAATAGCTCCGGCAGTTCCAATTCCGCCAAGATCATGCAAATATTCGAGAACCAATGTTTTAACACCTTGGCGTGCTGCGGAAATTCCTGCCGGTGCGCCGGTTGTCCCACCGCCAACCACAACAACATCGTATTCACCAACCACCGGAATATTTTGTTCCTGCTGTTTCGCAAAACCAAGCGGTTTTTTGTACATTTTCACATTTGAAAGCGATTCTTTAATTTCACCGGCAATTTTTTGTGACGCACGGTATTGAGTTGACAAGATGGCAGTCAATTGTTTAGGCGAAATATTTTTTGCTTTTTTAACATCTTCCGCCGCTTGTTTGCCCAACACTTTTGATTTTTCGATAAATTCGATTGTTTTGTATTTTTTCGACTTTGATGACGAAACAATAATTTGATCTGCTGTAAATTGTTGGTTAGGATCAAAAGTTGCCAAGCGAATTTGTTTTTCGAGTTCGTTTTGTAATTTCAAATCACCTTGGAGATAATTGATACCGGTTTCATCGGCAATCTCAAAGGTGTATCGAATGATCGAATAAGTGTTACTCTGTTTATAAAACGGTTCACCCATAATTTCATAAGATGAATTTTTTAACAACGGAAATTTTACCGTATCAATTTGTTCCGGTTGCTTCGGTTCACCGCCAATCACAACATATTGAGCGTTAAAAGTTTCTTTCGATAAAACTTGAGAATCCGATTCCATTTTTGGTGAAGCCAATATTTTTTTGGCGATAATCGCTTGTTTACCGGCACGATTATTGATAACGATTCCATATGTTTGATTATTTTGCGTATCACAAAGTTCGCCGATTGAATATGTGCTGTACAAAAATTGGACGCCGGCATCAAGTAATACTTTATCGAGCGTCATTTTAACGTGCATTGGACGCGGTGCGGGATGCGTGTAAGGCGATTTACCGTCCGCGTTCCAACGTTTCGGCTGAAGAAGAATCGATGTTTTCGGTAACACAACAATTTCACCGAGTAAAATTCGTTTCGATGTTTCCGACTTTTTGATTTCAAGCTTCAAATAACGTGTAATTATAGGGCGATTGAGTTCTAAACAAAATTCGTCCACCGAATCATTAGCGCGAAGGTCTGCGGTTTTCAAAATTGGTTTCGGTAATTCAATCCATTTTTCTTTATCGTCGCTTGCCGAAATAGTCACTTCATCGATAACAAAATCGTCTTGCCGATAAAAACCGAGCAACGACACAATACCAACATCCTGCGAATTTTTAAGATCAAGAATAATTGTTGCATTACTGTTGATTTGCAAACTTTGCGTTACAGCATCAGCGGCAATACCATCGGTAAGCCGATCTTTCCGATTTGTTTCGGGATGGGTTTGATCGATTGGTTGTTCGATTTTATAAGTGTACGGTATTGGATTATCGGCTTGAAGAATTAGTTGCGGTGGCGGTATCAATTGACCGCGGTCAAGATCGTTGAAGATTGCAGCGGCGAACGGGTCATCAAGTTTTTCGTTGGGTTCGAGCCAAAGATTTAGTGTTGCGGTTAAATCTTCGCCAAGATAAGGATATTGCGTGATGAGCATCGTTTTTGCTCCGGCTTTCTGGGCTTCGATTGCCGCCGCAACATTTCCCGATGAACCGCCAACAACCAACACATCAACCTCATAAGCAATCGGAATTTGCCGCTCGGAAATAGTTACATATTTTTCCTGAGCAGAAATTAATTGTGTTTGAATAAGAATTGTTTGAAAACAAAACAACGTAAATAAAAAGCGTTTCATAATAAAAATTCTTTGTTTGTAAAAAATTTTCAAGTTTTCATGTTTTTTATAACACGAAAGCTGGACAAAAAATTAATACTCTGTTGTCTGCACGATCATTTAATAGCTGATTCGATTTTACGTAGGGACGCACGGCGGTGTGTCCCTAAAATGAGTATTACAACGGGTTTTCTTGCCGAAGTACCGTTTTCTCTGTTTTACCGACATCAAACGATTGAACCGTTTTACCGGAAACGTTAATTTTTAACGGAGTTGTTTTTGAGTCGATGTATTGCGGATCGGTCAATGTGAATACGTTGATCGATTTAGGCGGACGTTCCGGATCGAATGTATCTCGTTCCAGTTTTGTAACAGTAACGGAATATTCTCCTTCAACCACACCGAAATAACGACTGTACGTAACCATTTTCGCAACACCATTGGCGTCTGTTGTTGCTCCGGCTGACCATCGGAAATCGGGATCAGCACTGTGAAAATCAACATCGACATTGGGAAGCGGTCGTCCTTCACTTAAAATCGTTACAGTACATGGAACGAGTTTTGGCATATCCGCCGGTCGAGAATCGTTGTTGGCACATCCGACAAACACGACTCCCAAAAACACCAATAAAAGAAAAGACAAATAATTGTTCATAATTTTTTTGTTGTGTAAAGTTAAAGTTATTGATTGAGTGACGTACTTTCACCGCCGTTGATCGAACCAGCGGCACCCCAAACACCGAATGGACTTGGTTCTGTACGGAGTGGCGCGGTACTTAAATTACCGCAATTGATTCCGTCCTGGACAAAGTGAACACTACCATCAACAAAACCAGAATTGACACCACCAGGATGATAACTTGATGCAGACATCAAACCATAACCATCATTAGAAGTATCGCCGCTATTGACTGCACAACTTGGCGAATTGGGCGGAAGAACTGTACAAAAACCAGCAAAAACAAGT
>JAIRTV010000234.1 GCA_031254675.1 Planctomycetaceae bacterium
AAAATCTAACCGCAAACCAATTCCAGAGATATTCTTGCCGATTTGTTCTTGTGTTTGGTTGATAATTCGTGTTGCTCATTGTTTGGCAACGTTCTTTTTTTCCGTTTGGGAAGGCAAAAATCAAAAAAAGTCACGTACTCCAAGCAAAGGAGGCAATCTTTCTTTTCAGGTGGGCGACCTTTCGCCGAAGGATTTTCATCCACGGTCGCATTGCCGCAAGGCAATTCTGCCCCTTGTTTTATTTCTTTGTCTTGTTTTTATTGTCCGAAAACTTTTTTCTACATCCACAAGACGTTTATAATTACGCACAATATAACGAAAAACGATTAAATAGTTCCAATCTCCATGCCTTCTATTGAATCATTAAAATTAAAATAGTAAAATTTTCACTTGCGTAAACTATTCACTACTAACTATTCACTAAAAATTATGTCCGACAATTCAATTGATTACGAAAAAGGTCTTACCTTCGAAAAAGTCTGGGCGAGTATCCAGAAACTCGGCGATAAAATCGAAGGTTTAACCGACAAATACGACGCCATCTTTGAACGCGAAGCAAAAGAACGCCAAAAAGCCAAAGAAGAACGCCAAAAAGAGGACGCAGAACGTCGAAAAGATGCAGACGAACGCATGAAAAAACTCGAAAAAGTCGTCGAAGAAACAAGCCGCGAACTGAAAAAAAATATGGGCAGTCTTCATAATTCTTTCGGCACTCTCATCGAACATCTGGTCGCTCCCAATATTGCAGAAAAATTCAACGAACTCGGTTATCATTTTAACCGCATTTTCCGTAAAGGTCTCGAAATCTATGAAAACGGACAAACCGTTACTGAAGTTGATATTGTTCTGGAAAACGACAAAACAATCGCTCTTGTGGAAATCAAATCAAAACCCAACATGCGCGATATCAAAGAACATCTGGAACGAATGCAAACAGTACGCCGCAATCTTGAACAGTCTGGAAAAACCAGTAAGGAATTAATTGGTGCGATTGCCGGTGCCATTTTTCCTGATTTTGTGAAAAAATTTGCCATCGACAGCGGCTTTTACGTTATCACGCAAACCGGTGATACCGTCAAAATTGATGTCCCCGAAAATTTCAAACCTCGTATCTTTTAAAGTAAACAACAAAAACGTATTGTCGTAACCCATTTACAAGGAGATTATTATGTTGAAACCGATGACTCTATTGGTTCCGTCGATTTTGTTTCTTTTTCTTTTTTCGCCGGTTTCATACGCCCAAAATGACAACACCAGCATTCGGAATCAGGAACTTGAAAAACGTGCCACTGAAATTGTTTCGTTTTTGCCCAAACAACCGTTTTGTGTCGGCAAACCCATTACTGACCGCGCCGCATGGGAAGCGTTGCCGGCGGGCAATATCATTAAAGAAGCCGAAGAAACTCTCAAAACACCCATTCAGGAATTGCCCGAATCATTGTACAAAGAATTTTATCAGAACGGTAATCGTACAAATTATCAACAGGTTCGTAGCAAAAAATATCGTCGGCTGGCGGTTTTTGTACTTGCGGAGTGTATCGAAAATAAAGGCAGGTTTATCGCTCCTTTGGAAGAAACAATTCGTTCAATTTGTGCCGATCCAAGTTGGACACTTCCAGCGCACGACCCAAACGCTGAAATTTATGATGGGAAAACGATTCATATTGATCTTGCTTCGGCGGACACCAGTGTTGAACTCGGTCTGGCAGATTCATGGCTTGGCGATAAATTGTCGCAAGAAATCCGAACACTTATTCGTAACAATGTAGAACGTCGAACCTTGCAACCGTATGAACAATCCGTTAAATCTGGAGAAAACAAACGAAATTGGTGGATTACCGGAACAAATAATTGGAATAGTGTTTGCCATGCTGATGTTGTTGGTGCGGCATTGACATTGATTGACGATCCGGTTCGCCGAGCGTGGTATATCGCTGCCGCCGAAAAATTTATGGAACCGTTTTTCAACGGTTTTACGCCGGACGGTTATTGTAGTGAAGGCATGGGATATTGGAATTACGGGTTTGGTCATTTTGCGCAACTCGCCGAACTCGTTTATCAAACCACCAACAGTCATGTTGATTTTTTGACAATGCCAAAAGTACAAAATTGTGCGTTGTTTGGGTTTCGGATGGAAGTGGCACCGCGACTTTTTGCGGCGTTTGCTGATTGTTCTGTAACCGCCAAACCCGATCCCGCACTCGCAAAATATCTGAGTCAAAGACTTCAATTTGGTTTTGCCGATTACGAAAAATATCGAAACCGTTTAGGAAATCTCAAAACAACCGGCGTGTTTTGTTTTCCCAATTCCGCAACGAAAACGCCCCAAGTGTCGGCAACAACGACTCCGCTTTCCGAAATTCGAACCGAATTTCCCGATGCCGGTGTGATGATTTTCCGTCCGAAAATTGGTGAAACGAAACAAATTGCGGTTGTTTGCAAGGGCGGACACAACGCCGAACATCATAATCATAACGATATTGGTTCGTTCACGGTGATGTACGCCGGAACAATGCCGGTACTCGATCCGGGCGGAGAAATTTATACACGTCGGACATTCAGCAATAAACGTTACGACAGCAAACTCTTGAATTCGTTTGGTCATCCGGTGCCGGTCATCAATGGTCAACTTCAAAAAACCGGACGAAATGCTCGCGGCAAAATAATCGCAAAAACTTTTTCGAACAAAAAAGATTCTTGCACAATTGACTACGCTTCGGCTTACGGGCAGAAAGAACTCAAAAAATTGGAACGAACCTTTGAATTTACAAGATCAGAGTCCAATAAGCCCAATACATTAACTGTAACCGACGAAATTAAACTCGAACCCGCCGGAACATTGGAAACCGCCCTCTTGACTTATGAAATATGGCAAAGACAAAATGATCAAAACGACAAAGATAAAATTGATTTGCTCATTGGCACAAAAGATAAAACAATTCATGTTGTTGTCACGGCAACCGTTGAAGACAAACCATTACCGTTAATACTGGAAACGCAGGAAATTAACGAAGACGCCCAGTCAAGGAAAAAACCGATACGATTATCTTTCAAAATTGAACAACCTGTTACCAACGCAAAAATCACAACAAAAATTATGCCATAACATGTTCGCCATGAATTTTTTGGTGTTGTCGTGTGATGAATTTGTGCGGCAACACCGTTTAGGGGTGTTGATTTTATTTTGTCGTTATGAGACAATAATAGCCTTTCATGGTTTTTGGAGTTCAATTTCCTATTTTTTCGGAAAAATTTTTTGGAGAAAATTATTATGACAGAATCGAAAGGTGTTGCGTTTGTTTATCCTCGACTTTGTGTTGCGTATTTTTTACAATTTGCCATTTGGGGCAGTTGGGCTGGTGCGCTTGGCGGTTATGCGGGGCGTATTCTTGAAATGCCCGGTTGGCAAATCGGTTGGCTTTACGCGGCAATCCCACTCGGAGCCGTTATTTCACCATTGTTTATCGGTCCCATTGCCGACCGCTATTTCGCTGCACAAAAAGTTGTTGCGTTGCTCCATTTCATCGGCAGCCTTTGCTTGCTTGCTTGCGGAGTGTTTTGCGTTACGGGAAATCAGTCTTTTGCCATGCTGATGACCTTAATTCTTTTGTCGGGCGTGTGTTTCATGCCAACCATTGCGTTGGTCAATTCCATTGTGTTCAAACATTCAAAAGAAGGTTCCGCACCTTATGTATTTGTTTTCGGCACGATTGGCTGGATTGTCATCAATCTGTTTATCGCTGCATTTCTTGGCGGTGCTGATCAACCGTACTTCTTTTTTGCCGGTGGTGGAGCGGGTTTGTTGCTTGCTCTTTACAGTCTCACTTTGCCCGATACTCCGCCGAAAGGAGCTCCGGTTGCCAGCGAACAACGTAGTTTTTTAAGCGATGCACTCGGTCTCGGCGCATTGAAATTGTTCAAAGATTTCGGGTTTGCCTTTTTTGTACTTTGTGCGTTTCTGGCAAGTATTCCTGCTTGTAACTTCTTTTTTCCGTTTCAAGAAACTTATCTAAATCAACACGGTTATCCTTCGCCGTTGGCACTGACAACGCTTAACCAATTTTCCGAACTCTTTTTTATGTCATTACTTCCGGTTGCGATTGGAATGATTGGTTTGAAATGGGTTCTTGTTCTTGGAATTGGAGCGTGGTCGTTACGGTATTTTGTTTTTATGGTTCCGACTTTTGAGTTTGCCATACTTGGTTTGTTGTTGCATGGTTTTTGTTATAGTTTTCTTTATGTTGCCGCTTACATGTACGCCGACAAGAAAGCACCGGCTGACCTCAAAGCAAGTGTTCAAAGTCTCATGGCGTTTCTGTTACTTGGTGTTGGACAAGTTCTCGGTAGCCAACTTTATGGTTACATGCGTGATTTACCGCAAAATGCTCCAAAAATTACCAAAACCGAAGAATCCGCGTTAGCGTTACCGCAATGGAACGACATCACGATGATTGATTCCGCATGGCGTTATTTGGACTTGGGAAAAACCGTAACCGATCTCCTTAACAAAAATAACGTTCAAGAAAATGAATTGGCATCTGATCTTGGTTCGTTACTGGATACCAATAAAGATAACAAAATCAG
>JAIRTV010000264.1 GCA_031254675.1 Planctomycetaceae bacterium
AAACAGAATAAAACTTTTACGGCAACTCTCGAAGATGGTTCTTCGGGATGCGTGAACTATCTTGTTGGGAAATCATCACCTTCGTTGCAAGTATTGGTTGCGGTGGTGTTAGCGTTGATGGGATTGTTTAAGAACAAACGGTTGGAGGTGATTAGTGATGGGGCAACTTGGATTAGCCGTTGGATAAGTCGGTTGCAACTACCGGAGGTTTATCAAATTTTGTGTTGGTATCATTTATGTAAACGTGTTTGTGAGGGATTGAGCGGTTTGGGATTTTCAAAAGAGGAACGGACACGTTGGCAACAGATGATTTTGGGACATTTATGGAAAGGAAACGTCAACAACGCCTTAGAGATATTGAAGGAACTTTTACCGCGTTGCCGTGTACCGCAACGGGTGGAAGAACTCAGGGATTATCTGATAAATAAAAAATGGACGATTCCGGATTATGCTGAACGGTGGGAGCAAGGGTTATGGATTGCCAGTACGCGGGTGGAAAAATGGAACGACATGGCGGTCGCGGGACGCTGCAAACATCGAGGAATGAGTTGGACAGAAAACGGCGTACTCGCTGTCGCTCGCCACGCCGCAAAGAAAAAAAGAAATACCAACCAAACTGCCCAAATTAACACCACAAAACACACCACCCTATGAACTGTAGGGAATATTGTTAGCTGCAACAAAATTCATAACCACTACAAAACACTATTTCGATACAATTTTCCATTGAAATAATTCATAACATATTTATAAATCAATAACTCACATCAATTCCCGTTCCTGGGGAACACGGACGTTTTTAGCAGTGAACCCGGCAGTGAACCGCCACTTATATGTTTCCGTAGGTCTTTATAACACAAAGATTTGCGTCAAACCTGAATCAGGTGGGCAACCTTTCGGCGAAACATCACCCACCCGAAAAGAAAGGTTGACTCCTGTCTTAGGGAAGGGTTAGAGAAAAGGTCTAAAGAATAAAATGTAACTGTCGTATTGTGTTTTCGTGTTGATCATTTCAACGGTGAAACAGTCTTTCATTCCGCAGAAACGATACTTCATTAACCGTCGTTTCAGTATTACGGCAAGCTGTTAGAAGTGCAATGAATATCTCAATCGAATAACTGACTGAAATATGATTTATAATTTATCCAATTGTCCGATGTCTATGTATCGGTAATCGCCTTTGGTTCTTTCGGCTAATTTTTTCAACAGTGTTGATGGTGTCGAATCTGATCCAAACTGAATAACATTGATTTTTGTTTTTCCCGTCTTTTGGCACACATCGTCAAGGTTAAGAGCAAACTCTCCGTCCGTTAGAAAAAAAATGACTTCGGGTTTGTACGAAATAGCACCAAGTAACGGCTGTAACGGTTTCGTCTCACCTCCCGCCGAAATCCCTTCAATAAATGCAACAGCATTGTTCTTGTTTTTTTTCGTCGCGGAAACTAAACTGCTTTTCCAAACCAATTGGTTATCATCGTAAAAAATCAAGTTGAAACGGTGTTTCTGATTTAACGAATCAAGAGCTTGTATCAATTCCGATTTGGCACTGCGTATGGGTTTGCCAATCATACTTCCCGAACGGTCAAACACAAAAACAAAACTCGAACCTTTTCCAATCGTACCAAAAATTCGCAATGTTGCATCATGTTGTTCCAGTGAAAAATTAGTGTTGTTGCTGGTATTTTGTGGTTCAATAAGTCGGTCTGCCAACATTTCTCCTGTTGTTGTTTCATCCGGTTCGATTGATTTGGTTTCGGTTGAGGCTTGTTGAGTATTTTGCGACGAATTTTCGGAAGTTGGTGTTTTATTTTCGTTTCTATTTTCTTCCGATAAAGGTTCTTGTGTATTTGTAGTTGTCGTATCGGTATCATCACCAGAGTCCATACCTTGTTCGTTTTGTGTGGTCACTTGATCCGTATTGGTGGTACTGGTAATATCAGTACCAGTACTCGCTGCGTCCGTATCAGCGTTTGTATCTGAAATTGCATTTTGGTTAGCCAAAGGGTATTCGGGTTGGTCGGAATTACCAACCGGTCGAGCCATGTAACTCAAAAAAAGTAATAGTAGCAATAATAGAAAAATCAAAATTGCAATCGTTAAAATAAACAACATTTTTTTATCTTGCTGTTGTTCTTTCCGTTGCTGCTGTTGATCAACCGGTACCGTTATTTGACGCGGAACTTTGATCGGTTGCTGCGGTGTTGACTGTATTGAATTTGACATGATAGGAATAATTGCTCATTAAATGTTTGTAGGAAATGTTATAAACTGAAATATTAAAACAGCATTGTAACTAAATAAAACGCGAATTATTGTACGTTTTGTGAGCCGCTATTGCCGCTGAATGTCCAAATGGAACTGTCTTCCGACGGCTTTAAATCGTATTCAAAACCCGATCCAATCAATATGTCTCTAACAAGATAAAATTGATCCGCCGAATCTCCATAAACAATAATTGAAGCATAAACTTTTTTTGCATTGTATGGTTGTAAAAGTTTCAGAATTTCGTTTTTGGATTTGTCCGATGTGTCAACAGAAATTCCGCGTTCTATTTTTGGTATTCCTAATTGATCGTCGCTTGGCGAATCAAAATCGTTACGTGAATTCGCATCATAGAGACGATTGAATCGCAGTATCAGATAAATAGATTGACTCGTTTTGGATGTACGCAATTTAGGCAAGTAAAGAGTTTCATTTCGTATATTTATATCGGGGGTTATTGGTTTATTTTCTTTTTGAGTTATTTGTTGCTTTAAATTATTGATTTCGTTTTGCTTCGTTTTATTCGATTGTTTTTGAGCAAGATTTTCAGATTGTTGGTTTTGGATTTGTTTGACGAGATCGTTTATTTCATCTTCAATGATCTGATTTTCAGTTGCATTTTTTTTAATTTGATCTTCCAGTTGTGCGTTTTCTGTTTTACGTTTTTGCAACAGATTAGTTCGTTCGGTTTTTTTTATTTCGGAATTTATTTTTATACTTTGGAGTTGATCATCATTTACGGACAAATATTTTTTTTCGTTATCATTTTGTAACGGCGGCAACATCTGTGGAATGCTTTCGCGTAATGCTGTTGCCAGTTTAAGATCGTCGGTAAGTCGGTCAATTTGTTCTTGCAATGCTATAATTGTTTCAGGCGAAGAGGATTCGGTACGTTCAATGGTGTCTTCCGTTTGCTGAATTTGAACAGCAACTAATATGGCAATAAGCAAAATACCGCCAAAGGTATTGCATACTGTATCAAGAAAAAATTCTAAACTTGATTGGGATGAATTTTTGCGCCTTTTCATGTGTTGTGAATGGCTTTGCGAATGACGAACTTAATATCGAATCAATATTTTATTCCATTACTTATTAAATTTGTTGTTTCGCCGATTACTTGATAGCCGACATCAAAACCTTTCGCTTTAATCCGGTCTAAAATTTCCTTGTAACGTCCAAATCGAGACGGACGAAAATAAATGACAAAATATTCTGTGGAATTGTTACGCGAATCGACCCATTGGTAGAAATCTGATTGCGAAGTAAAATTTTGTAACGAAGAAGTGTCTGTCGGAAGAATCGTTAATCCGTTTTGATCGTAAAGACAAAGGAACGCGGATTTATCTTGTTTTTTTTGTATCGTTACGTTAATCTGTTGCGGTGTAGCGGTGGTAATTTCATTTTTCAATTTTTGATTCTTCGATGTTAGTTCTTCGATGATTTCTTGCAACTTTTTTTCTTGTTCGGACAATTCATCGCTTTCAATTTTCAACTTGTCGATTTGCTCTTTCAACTGTTTAATGTGATTTTCACTATGGAGCGATGATTGTAATTTCAGGTTATTTTTTAAAGTTTCCGTACGAACTTTTTCGTTCTGAATTTCTTTATTGAGTTCGATGTATTCCGCGTTGAGGCGTTTTATTGTAGCGATGAGTGCATCAATTTGATTTTTGGTCTGCGGAGTAATAACAGATTCTAATTTTGTCTGATGTTGTTGTGTAATTTCGTTTTGAATTTTTTGCAACTCCTCGTTTAACGATTCGATTTGTGCTTGTAATTCTTGTGCCGAAATTGTTTCAGCGGGTGAAGAAGGCGGATTTTGTGTTATCAGTTTCAAAATCAGTAGCAATGTAATTAAAATCACAATGCCCACAACAGACATGATCACGTCCTGAAATGAAAAAAGCGAAATTGGTGATTCCTGTTTATTACGCCGCATTTTTTATAATATTAAACGTAACTCGTATTGCCTTTTCTTGGCAAAGGAATGTTACTAAATGATAATATTTCAATGGAAATTTTGTTTTGGTGATGTGAAATGTTTAACTGTAGGTGTTACACCGTCTTATCTTTGTCGTACCATAAAAAGTAATAAAAATCAACCTCGACAATGACACGTTGTTGTCTTTGATCGTTAATTAATAAAACAATCATGTATTATGTTCTTTGTTCCTCGTTACGATAACTTGGCATTCGCAGATGGGCGACAATATTTTGACTACAATATTCTGAACACGCAATCAACAATTCATCTTCGGATTTTTTCATTGCAGTTGCGAACAGATGCAATGACAACGCAAGTATCAAAGCGACAAGCGTGGTTTCAAACGCTGTCGCAAGACCACCCGTAACAGATTGGAGCGATGTTGTCAAAGCGGCTGTATTGGCGCCATTAGCAAGAACGTTACCAAAAATACCGATTGCTTTCGACAAACCTTCTACTGTTCCAATAAACCCAAGAACCGGAATCGCCCACAAAAAACCGTTCAACAATGAATATGATGTTTCAACGGAATCAATATCTTGCTCATTGTACGAGCGCAAAATATCGCCAACATCGGAAATCATGCCAATATTTTTCAGATTAGCAAGAGCACCAACAATTCGGTTAAACAGAAAAAAATGTTTCGGTTGTTCAATTTGCTCATTAACGTTGCGTAAAATTTGATCGACTGTATTCGGAGAAAGAATGAAATCAAGTTCAGGCGGAAGAATTTTTATTTTTAGAGTCTTCTTTTGTAAACTTGTTTTTGACCATTTCAGTAACAAAATAAACAAAGACCAAAACGCAAGAAAGACCATTGGAAATGGAGTCATTCCGCGTTGAGTGAACATTGCCGTAAACCAATTCGGCGGCAAAACGTACAGAATTGTATAAAAAGCCACCGAACAAACAGCAGCAAGGATCGCACAAAATGTCGAGTTGACATTAGTAAATCTACCACCGCGAAACCCAAGACGTTGTTCAATATCCAAACGAGACCAAGATAAACGTGAATCTGAATTAGCCATATTGTTTTGTCTATTATTGTTATAAAAATTGTTGCTTTCTAAATATTTTATGTTCAATATCCATACTTTGGATTTTGTCCATGTTGATTATTTCCGGGTTGGCTATCTTGTACGAGTAATACAAGAAGGATAATTAAACCAACAATTGGTATTAACGTAATCAAAACCATCCATCCGCTGTTACCTGTATCGTGTAACCGCCGAACACAAACGGCAAGCGACGGCAAAAAAATCAACAAATTATACAACAAATACACCGCCGCTAAAACTCCAATGACAATAAATTTTGTTTCGATTTTTGCTGACGATAGATTCATCAGGAAAATGATTATAATACCAAGAGAAGCCAAAAATAATGGAAGAATTACTGTATTATAAATTGTGAAACGCCAATATTCACTCCGGCGTGCGCGACCGCTGAAATCCGCATATTTTTTCAACACGTCGGCGTAACCAATTCCATTGGAATCGAATTTGTCACCTAACCCGTCGGAATTGATCTTTTTCCGTTGGTTCTTTACATGACATCCACAATTTTGGCACACATTTGAATTTGGCAAGAGTTGACTCCCACAAGCCGAACAAAATGTATCGGTAATCAGTGATGTTTCTCCGTTTGAAGATTGTGCTGAATATCTTTGTATGGTATTAAACTGTTCTAAAAATTGCGGTAACTCATTGAGTTTTCGTGCGAATTGTCCTTCTTGCCACGCCATTGATTCTGCATTTAATGTTCCCGATTTAATCATTTGATTTATTGTCGAAACGGTCACGGGACCATAACCATTTTCACCGTTCTGGCTATAAAACCAGTTCGCAGGTTCTGGTATTGTTGTTTCGGTTTTTGTGTCGCGTGAATTTCGTAACGAATCGTGATTGGATTGTGTTGTAGGTATTGATACGGGAAACAGAAACTCTAAATTCTCCGCAGCAAACCAATCAATTTTATTCTCAGAGATATGAGTTGATCGACCAAGTTTACCGTTATCTTTCATTTCAAGCAGTTGTTCCGTGTCAAACGGTCCAAACGCTTTGTTACGAATTTGAATGTAATAAGACATGTCCGTTTCTATAAAAAATAATTTTGAAATTGTAGTAATTCAAAGATAGCCATGATTCACTGAAATTTTTCTAAATTACTGATGCGGAATTTCGATAAAATGTTTTATGTTGCGATAAATTTTATATGAACGGTTATTTTTATTTTCGTTTTTTTATTTCATTCCTGTTTTTCAATGTTTGAGGAATACCGGCAAACATTGGAGGTATGAATTTTCGTTTCCGGTCAGTTTTATTCCCGATTCGGAATTGTTACCAATGGGAATCGGTAGAACGGTGTCGTTGGTTTTTTGACGCAAAATATAGAGTGTTCCAATTTTGTCTGTCAAGGATGATTTAACGTTACAATTCCATTGGTGATCTTTGTAAATTAAGATTCCAACCCATTCGAATTCCGAGTCAAATTTTCCGATGTCGTTTTTGAATTGAGTGTGTTCTTTTTTTGTTTTATCGATAAGTTCATTGATATTGGGCATTCGGTTTAAAGCAACGTTAGCGAGATTACGTTGCGGAATTGTATTTTTTGAATCAACATCCATCCAGTTGGTACCTTTATCAACATCGCTTGTAGAGATGATTTCCATGCAAGGTTTAAAATTCCGATTAAAAATAGGATCTATCGCGGAAGTATCTGCAATGAATAAGTCTAAAAGAATAAATTTCAAAATCGGATCAATATCGTTCGATTCCATCAATTCGCCAATCAAATCACAAACAACATCAATTGCATTGGTATTGATATTGTCCAATTTTTTTAACGCATCAAATGAAAATTCGGATTGAGCATTATTTGGTACATTTTCCAGTTTGAACTCATTTTCGGAAATGGCGATTGATTTATTTTCTGATACAAAAGTAGTGATGTATTTATAGTCTCGATCCGGTTTTTCCGGTTTTTTGGTCAAGTAATACCATTGATCTTTTTTGACCCATCGCCATACTTTTTTTTGTGTGAGACTTTGCAGGAATTTTTTTGTTGATTTAAATGTATCGGAAGTAATCGGTTTCATTTCGTCCAATTTCCGCACATATTGTGTTGGTGGAAAGAGTTGGTCAATAGAACCGGATATTTGTAATGACAATTCATCGATTAAAGTCAATAATTCCTTCGAGTTTTCTTGTAACTGTTTAATATCGTGTGCGTTTGCCGAATACGATATTGTTAAGTTACGCAATGTTTCAGTTGCATTTTTTATGCTATCCAACTCATTCAATACTTCTTCTGCGTCGGTTGTTGCCGGATGTTGTTTATAATTTTCAACGAAAAATTGTAATGTATTTTTGTAGTCATCAAATTTTGGTATTTTATTGACGAGTTCTTTTAATAGTTCATTTTGTTCGAGTTCGGATTTAATTTTTGCTTCATAATCTGTGATGGAATCCAGTAGTACGTCACTTTGTTTTTTTAATATTTGTGGAGCGTCGGGGTATTGTTGTTGGATTGCCTCTATTCGTGACGATAATTTTGTCAATTGTAAAATCGTTTCCTTGGGTAATAATTTTGTATTCTGGCACAAATCATTAAATTCATTTGTAATAATTTCAATATTGTTGCTATATTCAGTATTTCGTTTTGTTTTTAGTGAGAGTGTGGCGGTATCGTAACGACGTTTTAGCTCTGTGAGTTGTGCTTTTTCGGATAAAGTACGCATGAGTTGTTCTGCTTGCTTGATCGCGATTTGGATTTGTTCCGCAACGGCTTGATCGGGTTCAGGCGTATTGTCCAATGCTTCGGCGGCTTGATTGTAATAACGTTCAAAATCATCAGAACGTTTTTTGTCAACATCGTACAAATTGCGTAATTTTTCGAGAACGGTGGCAACTTGTGGATTGACACTCACGCTATAATGTTGTAACTGAATTTGTTGTATTGTACCTGGGATGTCTTCGTAACGTTTTTCTGTTTCGATTTGTTGTAAAGAGGCAAGAGTTTCTGAAACGGTGCGGTTAAAATTTCTAATGGTCAATCCCCAAATAATCAATCCGCCGACAAATAAACACACGCACGCAACAGCCGTTACCATAATTCTTGTTCTGCGTGAACGTTGCCATTCGTAACGTTCGATTTGTAATTGATAACGTTCTTCAAGATGTCTCGGAATGATTGTATCGGCTTGAGCCGCCACATTGCACAAGGCATAATGAAGTTGCTCCAAGACACGTGCGGGGCTTTCAGCATCCAGAGCGTCATTCAATTCGACAGCGCATTTATTAAATGTTTTTTGCAACTCTTTTTGACGTTGTGTTTCAGTGAGCCAAAGGACTGCCGCACGAATGATTTGTTGAATTGTGGGCGGCATGAGCATTTTTGCATTGGTGAGTAATTTTTGCATCGTTTCATAAATGGCGGCGGCTTCATCGTAAGCGAATGCATCAAAATGTTTCAACAATGTTTCGGCAAGATTTTGTAGAATAATTGTACAAAGTTTTTGGCGATATTCGGGCGGCGGTGGAACAACCCAATCGGGCGTACTCAATTCCGAATAAAGTGATTGAATCTGTACAAAATTATTTGTTGAAACTGCATTTTTGATTTCTTTATCCAATTCTTTGAGACGGATTTTTTCAAATGCTTCCTGATCCTCGCGCCAAAAAGAATTTTGTTGATCAATTCTGGCAATCGCACGTAACACGGCAAGACGTTCACGGATTGGCGAGCCGTTCAATGCATACAAACGATGCCAACGCAGCAACGGTTCCAGTGGCGACATTTTCATATACGCATTGTTCAACTCTTTATGTAACTCCGCCGGTAACGCCGGAGGGACATTGTAACCAAGCGTTGAAACAATTTCGTTCCACTCGTCGCGTTCAGCGAAATCAAGTGTAATATACATTGTGGTAAGATTGGACTGCATCTCTGCCAACCGAATTCCCTCTGCAAGATTGCCTTCGCGAATATGTTGGACGCACTGCATCATCCGCCGATTCAATTCCGTACAAGCCTCCGCATAATCACGAGCATATTGACGTATTTGATTCGGCGTAACCGTTTCAGGAAATGATATAACGGTACGAATATTATCGATTAATTTTTGAATATTGCGTATCATGAGAATTAATATTTGTTAATACGTTAATTTGTTAAACATTGCTAAACACAAAATTTCCGGTGACATCAATAGAAATGTTGTCGAATTTTTGTTTTTTTATGGTTTTACATCTAACAGTAATAATTGGTTTTCTTTATTGTTAATCTCATTTGCGGATGTTCCGGGTTTCAATAAATAGAGTGAAAATTCCTCTAAACGAATATAATTCCATGCCTTGTTGTCATTAATTTTATTTTCAATTTTTTGTTTTTGTGTTTGCAATTGCCTCAATTTGCTATCAACTTCGCCGATATTTTTATCGTAATTTTTTATTTCTTTTTCTGTTTCTTTAATTCTCAAGTTCGTTTCTTTATTTGTTAGATTTAGTCCACCTACTTTTTGTTCGGTAAATCTTATTATTTCGTTTTTAGGTGGAAAGGTTCGATTCGTTCGTTCGGCGTTTTGTCTTTCGGTTTGGACGTTGAATAAAATTCTCTCTGCTTCTTTTTTCTTTTTTTCAATTTCGTTATACAATCTTATTTGTTCCGGTATTTGTTTATTGACATCATCGTATTCGTCTAACATTTTTTTCAAGGTATATGAACAAAATTCAAGTTCCAATGCCAATGTTTTTGAATCTAACGTTTTGATATTGCAAGTTCCTTGTTCTCCCTTAAAGCTTATTTCTTGTACGTAACCCGACGGTTTCTGTAATGGAACATTTTTTTTCGGGTTTGTCAATTGAACTTGTTCTTGGGAATTTTGAATCGTAGAAAATTTTCGAATATCAAAATAAAGCGGCGTATTATCTTTTTGAGACAATATATATTCTTTTCCATCTTGTGCCCAAAGAACAAAATTTTTCGTGTCAATATTACTTACTTTCGCCGGTGTGTACAACGTCACTTCTTTGGCAATTGGTGTTCCTTGAATTTCAATTTTTAATTTAGCCAGCAAAATACGATTTAAGCGACGTATGGTATCGGCATCGGTTTTATGTCCTTGTAGTTGGTCGTCAAATTTGAAATTTAAACCGTTTGTTTGCAAATCAATTCGTGCAATTATTTTTTGTATCGGATTTCCCTGTACATTTTTTCCTTCTTCATACCAAAATTCAATACAATGTGCGTTTTCAATTTTTGTCATAATCTGAATTATTTTGTCGGTTTTTAATTCAAGATTGACAAACGGACGGTAACTGATTTTTACACGATCTCGAATATCGTCAAGAAACTGTGAATTTTGTAACACAGAAAAACTCGATTCGCCCGAATATGGTAAACCTAATCCTTGCCACTCTTCCGGCAATCGTGAAAATTTATTTTTCAAATCATTTTCTTCTGCTATTTTTTGTCCATTTATTTCTTTCTGTTTATTTTCGGCGTCGTTTTTTGCCAGGGTTTCTTTTGCTTGAATTTCGTTGCGTTCTTGTTCCATTTTTTCAGCAATTATTTTTTTATTGTCCTCTTCATGTCTTTGTTCTATTTTTGAGTTAATAATTTCTATTTCATTTTCTTTATTTTTTTGTTCCGTTTTTTCGAGAGTTATTTTTGTTTCAGTTTCTTTGTGTTTTTGTTCAGTCTCCTTGTCAATTGATGTTGTTGCATTTGATTTGTGTTTTTGTACTGCGGCAGGTTTATTTTTTACAAATAAATTGTAGCTCACAAATATCAATCCGGCAATTAAAAATATTGCCAAAAAAATCATAATAGGAATCGCATTGAGCCAAAATTTGTTATTAAATTTTTTTTGATTTTTATCGGTAAAAAAATTGTGGTATTGTTTTGGTACGATAACAGATTGGATGGTTAAATCATAATTCTCATGATCGGTGTTTTCTGTTTTCGATACGGATTCGATCAAATTGTATTCATCGGGCGTTTCAATATTATCCGCATGATCCGCAATCGGAATTGGAACAGCAGACGATATTGTAATGGACGGCTTGGGCGATCCTGTTCTTGCGAGTTCAACATATTTTCCATTGGGTATTTCTGTTGCTTTTTTACGAAGATCAATCAGCAGAGTATTTGGTGTCAATCGCACAAACATCATTTCATCACTGCTTGCAACAATACACTTAATTTGAATTTTATTTGTACTGGGCGGTTCCTGTGATTTCATGAAAAACGTACTGAAAGTTGTCTTCCAACGCACACTTGGCGGCAACAACGTAAACGCTTCAGCGATGAGCGGCAAAATATTTTTGCCCGGATCAAAAATGACACTTATCGGATCGCCTTTCTCAATCCTTTCCGCAACAACTCCTCCCCAACCGGCATCGCCGTAAAGTTGTTCCCATACCGTACATTTTTGCACATAAATTTCCGGATTCGGCAATACTTGCCTCAACGGTAATTCTTGTGCTTTATCGTTCCATTGTGTCAAAAATAAATTCGGTTGCGATAAAATTGTTGCTGGTCCGCATGATAGGCGTGGCAGATCCAATTCTTCAATAATGACATGATGCGCAATTCTGTTTGTTCGTCCTGAATAATCGTTACCGCAATCCGCTACTCGTGAAACAATATGTCGATCCATTCCGCCGCTGCGCCGAACCACATGCATAAACACAACGGGATTCCGCGTGTCGCCTGCTGGAAAATAATGTTTATAACCGCTCAACATGCTAACATCACGCGAAACATTCAACGCCATTCCCGAAGTCTGTGCCACGACTCCAAAGCCAGAATTGCCGTCAAGACAACGTAGTGATGATGTTGAAACCTGCTCTTGAATCATTATTGGACAGTTATTTGTAGTTGATAATGGTGATTGTATATAGTGATCTCAAAATTTGTAATTATTTAATGGAATCTTTGTTAAAAGTAAGTCAATATCAAACCGGCAACTTTGAGGCGAAAAGTTGTCAGTTTGCGATTACCGTAATATTTTGCCTTAATTTTACGCAACAAAAAAACAGTTAGCTTTTTGTAACTACCGGTACACAATATTTGCCCGTTAGTGTCTGGGCGTGGAAGAATGGGACTTCAACCCAGACCGGTTTAATACTTGCGGGTCGATACAATAATGGTCGTTTGCCGTCTTGATCGGGAAGTCCGACTTCGGGAGCTGTGCCGGTTGCACTAACAGCAATATACGTAACTTTTTCAGCATTGGCTTCTGCCGTACCGACAAGATCAGGAATTAAATCCAACAATAACGTACGCAAACGTTGCGAATATTCATTGACATAATTGACATCATAAACACTTGTCGGATAATTTTTGGCACGTTGCCATGGATTTTTGTAATGTGGAAAATTAGCAAGTTGATGCCATGCGTCAAATTTTGTTAAAACAATAATAATCGGAGTTTTGATTTTTTCCTGAGTTGTCAAATACAATTGTGTTTTGATTCGCGTAATTATTTCCGTTAAAACGGTACTCTGATTCACTTTACTCCTTCGCACATCACCACCAAGAGCCGGATTCATTTGTGGGTCGTTCACAATTGTTTTGCACGCATTTTTGAAACGTGTATCTTGCGTCGGATCAAATAAGAACAAAATAACATCGGATGTTACAAGATGTCGCGTTACCGGTTGAGCGGCGTTATCCGCTCCCGGTAAGAAACTTTCACCGGCGTTGTCGTACATACAAATTGCTTGTGTTACATTATTGGCGTTTTTTGGAAACGGATACGACGGCAAAGGCGAAATTGTAAACGAAAACGGTTGAGCAAGCGATGTTAAATGTCCGTTAATGAGTGTATTATTGTAAATATCACCTTGAACATCAGTCTTTTCAATGGCAACCGGCACTTCAGGATCATACCCCCCCATGAATTGTCGCATTTCGTAATCGCGGATTCGTTGGTTTAAAGTTGGGTCGGCGTCGGTGAAATTCATACAAAAATCACGAGTCATTGTTTTGCGAAGTTGCCAAACCATCGACGCGAAAAAATAGGATTTTCCAACCGCTGGTGCTCCGGCAATGGAAATAAAAAAACTTGGCATGTGTAATAACGGATGCGGTATTTGGAGATGACAATTCGGACACGCCAGCTTGTGACAAGAAACTCCATGAGCATCATACGCCGCTCGGTCAACACTAAAACGATAAGGTAAAAAACGTAATTGATCCGCATCACCAAGTTTCGGATCGCCAAGCAAATCAGGCGATTCACTTATAAACAAAATCTGATCAGTCGGAAATTCATGCCAACAATGCGGACATGAAATTTGCGGTTTGATTTTCATGGAAGACGATACTGAAATATTAGTTGCCGACATCGGTAATCCGGTTTCTGCTGCGTTATTGTTGAATTACTAATTATTGTTAAATTGTGTCTAAAGAGTATATTTTACCAATCAATTTTATCGGCAAACTATATTATAGAGTTTTAACTTTTTATCAGGCGTAAAAAATTGACACAATTAAAGAGAATACGCCAAACAGATAATATACAGAATCTTGGCAATTTGTGATTTATGGATAATATAAGAAAGAACACGATCAAAAATGAACGATAATCATTTTAAGTAACAGTCTATTGAATTTCAAGAACGAACCATTTCAACAGTTTGTTTGCCTATTTTAATTTATTTATCTATTTTATATTTCGGGTCGTTATTTAATTGATGTTTCGTTTTGGGAATGTGCCGTTTGTCTTTTATGGTTAATGTCGCAAGCGAATAATTGTTCTTAGACTAAAATTCTTCTTGCAACACAAATTATAAATAACATACACTCCTCCAAAAAGCAACGCTACAAAATTCGGTAAAATAAACATAACTGTTCAATATGATTCAAATATTTTGCAACGATTGTAATCAATCAACGACATGAACATACAGAACATTTCTGTAACTACTTTCCGTTGTAATTCCCAAAACGTGAACAATTCGATCACCATGATTCAGATATCCGGTTGTTTTTCCGGCTTCAACCACATTCGTTAGACATTCTTGCGGATTTTCCGACACGTTTATTAACGGAAAAACTCCCCAGTAAAGATTCATTCGTTGCAACGCTCGAATATTGGAACTCGTCCCAACACAAAGCGTAAAACAACGATTATTCGAAACAGCCATAGCCGTTTTTCCTGACTGGGTTTTGACCAGTAACATTGCGGCTCCGATTTCGTTCGCTAACGTAACCGCGGCATCGCAAACGGCATGAGTAACCGAAGTGGTTCGGGCAGGACGAGGAGTAACCGCAAAACGTTCCGCCAACACCTTTTCCGTTTCAACCGCAATTCGATGCATCATCTGCACTGATTGTAACGGATATTCGCCAACCGCCGTTTCACCGGACAACATGCAAGCGTCCGTTCCATCAAGAATCGCATTGGCAACATCGGTGGCTTCGGCTCTGGTTGGCAACGTCTGATGATGCATACTTTCAAGCATTTGTGTTGCAACAATAACCGGTTTCGATTTACGGCGGCAAGTTTCGATAATTTTTTTCTGAACCACCGCAATTTGAGCTATATCAAATTCAACACCAAGATCACCCCGCGCTACCATAATTCCATCGGTAACATCCACGATTTCTTCAATCCGTTCAACCGCTTCCGGCTTTTCGATTTTGGCAATAATATGCGGAATATCCGACCAAAAACTTGTATTTTTGTACGCAGTATCAACAAGAATCTCACGAAGTTCGAGAATATCGTCGGGACTTCGGACAAAACTCAACCCCAAAAAATCAACTCCAGCACCAACCGCCCATTTGGCATGATCAATATCGGCTTGTTGAAGTGTTTTAATACTGAGTTTTGTCCCCGGCAAATTGATTCCTTGCCGACTTCGTACAGTTCCGCCTTGTATTACTGTACAAATAATAGAATTGGGATTTTTTTCCGCAACTTGCAACGTAACCGTTCCATCCGCCAACATGATTTTGTCACCAATATTCACGTCATCAATAAGAGGTTCGTAGGTTGTTGTGAACGTATGAGGTGTTGTGGTTGTTTTATCTCGTACAAATTTCATGGGAATTTCCGTTGTACACTGATAAATATCGTTCGGAATTTCACCAAGCCGCATTTTGGGACCAGCAAGATCAACCAAAACTCCAACCGTTACACTAAGTTGTTTGCTAACCTTCCGAATCCGGTCAAGCCGCGTTTGAGCTTGATCCGTACCGCCGTGCGCCATATTGATTCGAAAGACATCTACTCCCGCCAAAATCAGTTGCGTCAATATTTCGTCCGTATCGCTGGCAGGACCAATGGTCGCAACAATTTTTGTGTGTGAAGGACGAAGTTGCGGAAATGTAAGATTTGTTGTCATAGAAAATAGAAAAAGGTTAAAGTAAAGGAAATTGTGCAGTAATTGTTTTAAGAATTTCAAGATGAAAAAACTTGTGTTCTTTACGGTTCGTAAAATGGATCGTTACAAAATATTTTACGATATAAATATTGAATTAGGTGAGATTGATTTCTGTTGCTTCTTCGCCGAAATCCGGTGCTTCAATTTTTTCCGGCGGCTTATCTAGCGGTCCAGGAACATAATAAAATGTATGGTTTCGTCCTGCTTTTTTGGCGGCGGTTAGTGTTTTTTCCAACACCGTCTGAACTTCGTTTTGCGATTGCACGGCAAGCACTTCCGTAATAGCGCACGTTAATTGTAAATGTACCTTTTCTGTACCGTTGTTCACCCGAAACGTTATTTT
Organism: Planctomycetaceae bacterium; assembly: GCA_031254675.1. GTDB lineage: Bacteria > Planctomycetota > Planctomycetia > Pirellulales > Thermoguttaceae > WRKP01. The sequence goes on from JAIRTV010000264.1 coordinate 15,986, forward strand.
CTCACACCATTGCCGAATACTCTCAATTTCGGCAATGGCTTTTTTGGGAGTCAGATTGACAGCAGCAACCAAAAAACAGTTACCGAAATAAATACCGGTCAGATTCGGTTCATCGAATCGCTCTTTCAAGATATTGCCGAAAAATTTAATAAGTTTATCACCTACCACAATACCATGTTCTTCATTCACCTCACCAAATTTGACAAAATCAAGAAGGGCAAAAGTAATCGGTGTTTTTTCGTGACGTTTTTGTTTCCACCATTCGTTCAACGTTATTTCAAGACCAATTCGATTGTAAATTCCAGGAAATTCGTCACAAAAAATTTGTTGTGGAACAGTTGCTTCACGTTGTTTGTTGAAAATGATATGAATAAATGTACGATCTTGCATGTCTCGCAAACGATGGCGGGCAATACGAAGACTACCAAGTTCTTTAATAAGACGCATTGCTCCTTCTTCGGGATTGTCGGTCAGAGCAAGATGATTGAGATTACTTAATGTTGTTTCGATTTGTGCCGATTGTTCCATATTAGCGTAATCAATTTCTTCCGCAAGATTTTTGAGAACACCAAATTCGTCCAACCGTGTTTTCATTTGTTCGGTAATACTCGCCTGAGATTCCAGATAATCTCGGCAATCACTTTTTAATTCATTGAGAAATTGTTTGATATCTTCCGCAGTCATTGATCCCCGAAACGATCGAATCCGCCAATCAAGTTCAGCCGCAAACTGCCCGCTTTTTTTCATCGCAACATTAAGTTTCATAAGCGAAACCTCAACATGTTCTTCCTGAACAAACCAAGTTTTGGAATTTTGTTCCGAAATAGAAAGCGGATTGACATCGGATATTTCATTTTCGTTATTTGATATTTGATCGGCAATTCCGTTGCGTTGGTCGGGATGACGACTATCTTGTTGCGAAATTCTGTTAACAGTAGTTTTGTCGGCACCGGAATGGGATTTTTTCTCAAGATCAGACGACGATATTTTTTGTCTGAGAAGAGGCAATGCCGAAATACGGAATCGAAATTCGTTCCAATAATCTTGAACACGAGGAATATCAATAATTTGATTCAGAGCGGTTTTCCAATCCGGCGGTCCGAAACCAAAATAAATCGCAACGTAACATCCCAATAAAATATTGGTCGTTATACAAAAGAAAATGATCAAAAATATCAACACGATTATCGTAAAAAAATTAATAAAAAGTTTGAATTTCTTATTTAAAGTTCCTGAACAAGCGCATCATTTTTTTATTTTTTCATCTTGTACCATTTTGTCATTAAAACCATTATTTTCTGAATTACGTTCAGGACTACAAATATTCTTCTTTGAATAAGGATGATAATATTTTCTTAAGGGAACTTCTAAAAACGTCTTTTTTTGTTTGCAGATTTTTTTAAATTTTGTTTTGATATTTTTTGAGCTATTTTTGACATCGACTTCCTTTAGCACCGCGTCTTTTTCATTGATTTTCTGAAACAGACGCGGCTTTTGCGCGTAGTCTCCCCTGCTTTATATTTCTATTATAAAATATCTAAAATCATCATTTAGATTCTTCCACTGTATTTCATATTTTCCGTTAATTTCACAAGGAGGCTTTTCTGTTTTATTTGCGTCAATAGGTTTATCTATTTTCCCTGTAATTGTTTTATTGTCTCTAAAATATGAATATATACCATCCTTTGTTTTACCACACCAAAATTTTTTATCATTTGTTACAACAATTGAATAGCATTCAAAAAATTTCTTACTTGATTTTAATTCTTCCAAGAATTTAATATCCTGTATAATTTTAAACATTTGTACAGGAACTTGACCATTCATTGGCATTTTCAATTCAATTGCTATATTATTATTATATTCTAAAACAATATCTATTCTCTTTTTTGTTAAATTTGATAAATTGTCGTAATATTCAATACTTCTTTCTGGAAATATTATACTTCTGTTATATATAGATGCTAATTCCATTAATAAATTAAATTGAAAAGTTGCTTCTATATAATAGGAATCAAAATTTATTTTTTTCAGTAATGTTTCCAATTTACATATATTCATAATTTCCTCCAAATTTATCGTTCAATAAAAGCTATTTTTGTCAATACATATTTTTAATATTTTCAAAAAAAATTCAAAGCAAATATCGCATAACGTTCAGGCTGTTTACGACGTTTTGTTTGCCCGAACACATGTTTTTGTATAACAAAATATAACCGCGAATATACGTCAAAAAAAATTGCCTTTAGGAAGCCCCTTTATACCAAATTTTAAAGGGATATTAAATTCCATGATTTAAATTTCTACCAGATTTTTTATATAGTCAACTATTCCCTTAAGCATATCCAAAAATGTATAAAATAAATCATGAGAGATATTCCAACTATTCTTTTCAAAATTTCTTTTTCAAATATACACTGCTTTAGTATTAACGATATCAATATGTTAGTCAATAAAATACTTATATGAATCCACCAAAATTTTCTAAATGAATTCCGAAATGGAGGCTCCATATTTAACACTAATAGCAAACAAATATACCCAGCGATAGGTATTATAATTTCACAAATTTTCGTTACATAGTCCATGTATTATTACTCCTATAACAAGTTGATACCATCATCTAGCATAGAATAATTATTGTAATAGGAACAAATTGACGTTATGACCATTTTGGTAATGAAAATTTTGATGGTTTTGTCGGAAGTTGCGCAAAAGCTTCGCCTGATCCTGAATGGGCATAAGTAACAACTAATTGAAATTGGATCGATTTCAGTTGCGTTAAATCGTCAAAAACCAATGCAATATCCGAAAGCGAAACTACTGTTGATACAAAAAATGGTTTACGCGGATCATTGACCAATGTCAATGTTATATCGCCCAATTCTTTTGCTCCCATAAGAAGTCCGGTTGATTTATCTATTTTTGCTTTGTCATCGGTAACAAATAATTTATACTGGAATAACGTCTCCGGCGATGACGGCAACATCTTTTTTGTGTCATTTTGTAATGGTGATTGAATACCGAATTTTACGCCGTAATTGTAACTGCTGTCAAGAGCAAAACCGGATCGAGTTATTGTTGCTAAAGGAATTGTTGCTGTCTTAAATTTCGTTTCTTTTCCATAAATAATCAAAGACGCACTTTCAAACGTTGTTGTATTAATTGTAACAATTCGTACAAAATATTGCGTGTTCGGATTCAATTGTGTTGCAAGAGCAAATGGTTTCGTCTTGTTTGTAATTTGTTCCAGAATTGCGGCGTTCCAATCCGGTTTGCCTTTAGCATTCACAACATCCGTGTATTCAACATAATGATTCAAAACTGTATTCGGCGGAATATTTTTCGGTTCAGTAATTGTCAATTGATTCGCAGAAACAATCGTAATCTGTTTACTATCAACTTTAACAGTTGAAGCGGGATAATCATTGGTTGTTATGGAAATATTCAATTTGGACGACATTTTTTCGTTGCCTTTACCGGCTGCGGCAACCGCATAAATCTCAACCGTGTATTTGCACTTCGGTGTTAATGTCGCGTTAATAGAATATTCCTGTACTCCAGTAGCAACATAAGCATAATCGATCAATGCTTTATTCGTATCATAAACCAGAATTTTATATTGCAACGGAATTATGGAAGTTACAGAATCTTTCCAGAAAACTTTTGCGGAAGTTTGCGTAATAATATTGGAATTGCTCGATTTTGTCGGTGTTGCAATTTTAGCGGAAATCGAAGCACCGGAACTTCCGGCAATCGGAACCGGTTCAGGATTTTTTATGTTACTAAAATTGAAATAAGTCGGTGTTGACTCAACCGAAAAAATATTGCTCGCCCGAACAATAACCTGATAACGTGTTCCCGTTGTAAGTTGTGAATGACTAATAAACGTTTCCGTTTTCGCTCCCGGATTGATTGTCATTTCTATCAGCGTTCCATCCGTTTGAGGTGTATTCGTTCCCGAATCAACGGCAATAATCGAAACAACATATCCGCCGGTATAATTTGCCGGAGCTTTCCATGTAACTTTAACAGCATCGACTTTATTCGTTCCAATTTGAACTTTCGACGCAACTGTTGTTTTTACATCGGTTACAGCCCCCACCGCAACATTAATACCATTGCCAGCTTTTCGCGTTTTGAACGTACCGGAAACAAGAACCACTTCGGGAATATTATTAATCGTTGCGGTAACAATGTATTCGTAATTCGTATCGGCATTGAGTCCTGTTACCGTTACAGCTGTTTTGGTTGTTGTTTCAATTTCTGTCCATTCACCATCGGATTTCAGCCAAACCGTATATTTATTTCCCGCAACAGAATATTTCTTGTCCGGTTTTGTCCATGTCATTGTTACGGCATTTGTCGTAACACCTGAAGCGGAAATGGTCGAACCAAATTCGGTCGGTAAATCGCCAACAACGTAAGGATGTTGATACGCCCCCATATCAACCGCACCACGATTATGTCTTGGTTTTCCTTCTTGATCTTTTGTAACGCCCACCGGAACTAATGCAATTTTACCTGCTCCCAACGCGGGAGATTCGTTTTCGATAAGATGCAAATTCCATGTTTTCCAAAGTTCTGTTGTCCATGTTCCCGTTTCAAAATCTGTAAAACTTACAAATTTCGGATCAATTTTATTTGCTACGTCAGTTGAGTAACGAGAATTAGTATCAATTGTCATGTTCGACGTCGAAGATTGATACCGAATGAGCGAAGCGTTAATTTTAACCTTACCGCCGGTTTGCATAGAAAAATTGTTACTGTCTGAATTATTGTAGGCAATAATCGAATTATTGATCGTTAAATTAGAGCGGACATCAATAGCTCGGGTATGACCGACGAGGTGTGAATTATTGATTGTTGTTTTCGATGCCACTTGTAAGCTTAACGGCGCACTCTGATTTCCGATAATCAGAGAGTTTGTTATTTCCAGCGTTCCAAACGAGACAATCACAGCACCAGTACCGGCGGAACAGCTATTTCCGGCAAGAATTGAATTCATCACCAACATGGAACCGCCTGACCGGATATTAAAAATTGATTCGGTCGTCATGTTTCCGGTAACAACAATATTGAGTAACGATAATTTTCCAAAAACATCCCTAACTCTTCCTCCGGTCAAGGTTAAATTTTGAAACGTTATTTCACAGGCGGCTGCAACGTAGAAACCATTGACACCAAGATCAATCGTAATACTTTGCTCTGTTCCGTCAATAATAACTCCTTTTGGTTGTAATCTTAAGTAATTATTGCCAAGATAAATAGTTTGATTTTTCAGAGAATCAGCAAATTTTATTACAGTGTTCTGACCGGCATAGAAAATAGATTTTTGAAGCGATAAGACATTGCTTTGAAATCCTATCGACTCTGATGCTGACGTAACAACAATCTCCGGTTTTCCCCAGAGTTTAAATTCACCAATATCGTTTAGAAAATTCCTAACAATAGCATCTTTTTGAAACAACTTATCTGTTGCATTTTGAGGAATTGAACTGCCAACCAAAACCACTTCAACTGTTGTTGTCCAGTCTTCGAAAGGATTTGTTTTACCGTAATCTCTGGCAAAATCACCGTTTTTTGAACCGGATTTTTTGGAATTACCGTTCCATGAAATCGAGGCTAATTGCTGATAATAGGATGTACGATGCCAGTTATGCGCAAATTCATGAATGATGATCAAATCGTCTGTTGTGTACTCTGAATCAAGAATAATCACGCGACCGCCACCGGTATTCGTTCCGCCAATATTGGTTCCAAGATCGCCATGCTGAGCAATAAACAGAGAACTCGGCTCACGAAATTCGGAACAAAAAAACTTGTAATTTCCCAAAAGATTGTAAACGTAGTGAATTGTATCAACAACACCGAAAAAATCTGCTTCTTTCCATGATAAAGGCGTTACGTTTAGCGATCCTGTGTTGGCAAAAATAAGATGAGCATCATTCCCAATCGAACTTCCGCTTGCCCAACTATCACCGTTTATTGTACTTCGCCAAAGAAACGCCGAACTACCGTTTCCTTTGTTATAAAAAACATTTGTTCCGACTCCGCCAATAAGCAAATCATGACCATTACCGCCGTCTAAAATGTTCTCACCGGAACCGCCCATCAAATCGTCATTACCGTTACCACCGTTAATCGTACACGCAACATCAACATAAACATTATTGTGCCACGCCTTAAATGTATCATTTCCATCATAACCGTTGAAAACAATCGAAGTAATATCAGTGAACGGCGTACCGATTGACGTCAAAGTGTTCCCGTATGTTGTGGAAACATAAACTTCAAAATTACCGCCGTTTTCGTAAACTTGTACCCAATCATCTTGATTCGTTCCTTCAATTGTCAGAATATTGCCGGATTTTGTTGCGGATACATTGTTTCCGACGGCTTCCAAACTAAATAAAGAATCATCTTGAAAATTCAAAACGTCTGGGACATTTTGAACGTTTTGAATAATAGTATTTGCCGAAAGAAGTTCACGATTTTCCAAAATCTCGAAGCTTAATGTTTTTCGGTTTAATTGAGTCAATAATTGATTCGATTTTCTTATCCGATACATGG